>DAOTMJ010000031.1:33919-57900 GCA_035450225.1 Candidatus Hydrogenedentota bacterium | reverse complement strand
AAAAGGTGTCCCAAGAACGCTTTCCCGGAAAAAACGTTGTCTATTTACTCCAAAATGGCTTTCTGCAAGCCGCCATTTGGACAGAGATGGGGTTTCAAACTGATTTCGGCAGCCGGGTCATCGTCGTTTGGAAAAGCGCCAGACGCGATCCCGTTTGAAAAAAATTACGGAAGGGGGCATACTGACTTTGTTGTTTTCGGGTTGCGAATGACGTTTCGGGCGGTTTGAACAAGGCGGTCCTATGGCGCGTGGTGTGCATACTGCGGCAATAGCGTGGGGTTTTCCCGGATTCGCGCTGCAAATGTACGGCCTTTATGTCGGGGATCCCGTGTACGCCATCGGCGGCGCCTGTCTGCTCGTTGCCGGATTGATGTGTCTCAGCCGGGCGAAAGGCTATTCGGCGGTGTGGGGCTTGTGGGGACTGGTCCCGGTCATGGGTCCCCTGTTCGTCCTCTTTCAGCCGCGCAGCGCGGGAAGCACCATCGAGGAAACCATTGATCGTCTGATGATGGAAAAGGATCCCAGCATCCGCGTAGCCAGTCGCCGGGCCGTGAAGCCGATGATCGGCGGTTGGCCGTTGCTGGCCGTCATGACGCCGATCGGCGTGCTTCTGATGGTGTTCTGCGGGGGAATTCCCGACGCCGCCGCGCCCGTTTCGGAAACCCAAATGACCTTGCAAACGCCGGAACCACCCTCTGTGCCCCCCGAGGTCGTGTCCGTCCCCGTTTCAGCGCCGGAACCGCCGCCTGCTCCGCCCGTAACGCCGCCGCCCGCCGATCCGGAAAAGCCGAAATCGGCCGCGGAAAAGTACAGCGCACTGAAACTGGGCATGACCTACGAGGAAATTCGTTCCATCATCGGAAGCGACGCGACGCCGATTTCGGGATCATTTCCGTTGGATGCCATCGTCAAATGGCGCAATGCCGACAAGTCGTATTTCGCGGCCCGGTTTCGCGGCGGACGTCTCGACCGCCTAACCAGTCTGGTCGTGCCTCCGCTTGAAAAGAAAAACGAGGAGATGCTGGCCGAACTTGTCCCGGCGAGGGAAGCCAAACCCACGACGCAAACACCAACGGAACCAAGGCATACAATCCCCGGACCGGCCGCCGATTCATCCGGATCGGCGGACACCTCGAATCTATTTGCGGAATTTCCGGAAACACTTCCGGAAGGCGCCGGAAGGGAAACCGCGGACGAGACGGCCGGCGTCTTGCCCGAAAAGAAGGCGGTGTTTCGCGTGGGCGACAAAATCAACCCGTCCACACGCGTACGCAAGGCGCGACTTCCAAAATATTCGCAGCAAATCGGCCGCGGGCCGCACGACGTGCATATCGTCAATCCCTACTCTTACGACCTAAACGTGGGATTGCGCGGGCATGGCCGGCGAGGCAAAGATCTGGAAGTGCCTGCGGCGGGTGAAGCATTGCTCTACTTGCCGAACGGCGCATACGATGTCTATTACACATGCGACTTCCAGCCCGAAACGTTGAAGCACGCTGGGTCCTTTATCGTTGACAGTCCGCCCGACGCCATCGTCATCGTCCTGCGATAGCCGTCCCCGTGCGGTGAAGCACGGCGATCGGGCGATTCTCTTTTTGACAGTCCGCGCGATGTGTGATAAAGTACATCCGCGTTCGCCGGGCGAACGTTTTTGGCGCTGGTGGTGGGACCGACCAGCGGTGTTGTGTGGCAGGGCTATTGGAATCAACAAAGGAGGAAGTAACATGGCGGACAGTTTTGAAGGGTTCTTCGCGGAACTCCCCAACAAGATTGACAAAGGCAAGCTGGGCGCGATGAACGCGACGTTCCAGTTCGTGGCCACCGGCGACGGCGGCGGCGAAAAGTATGTCAAGATCGCGGGTGGCGATGTGGAAATCGGCGACGGCAAGGCCGATAATCCAACCATCACCCTTACGGCCGCGGCGGCGGACTGGATGGCATTGATGAACGGCCAGATGAACGGCCAGACGGCGTTCATCACGGGCAAACTCAAGATCCAGGGCGACATGACGCTCGCCATGAAACTTGAGAGCATCTTCCAGCTCGGCTAGTTCCCGGAATCGAAATACAACAGTCACCTTTCGTCCCCGTGGACGAAGGGTGGCTGTTCTTTGTTTTGGAAGGACGAAAAGGACCTCGAGGACATAACTCGAGAGCGCCGAGTCGTCGAGACGTGCTCCAATCTGAAATTCCCAAAGAAAGGGCCTTGTTCAGGTTGGATGGGTTGGAAACAAGGGCGAATGTGGGACCGGCTGTCCAGCCTGTCCGTCCATGGACATGACATGGCTTTGGAAAAGACAGACTGGACAGTCTGTCCTCCGTTCCGTGCCCAAAGGATTCCCCGTGCACAGTTGGATCAGGCGAATCCATGCAAAAAACTCGGTGCTTTCAGGGACATAGTGATTCCGTTGGATAAGCAGCCGACAATCGCGTCTTTGCGGATTAGGAAGTTCTTGCCGGCCGCGGTGGCGTTCTTTTTTTTGACGGCCTGCGGCCGGCCGATGCCCGCCGAAACATCCCTTTCCCGCAAGGATGTCGTGTTCAACAGTTCCGACGGCATGATTCTGCACGCCACGATCTTTTTTCCTGAAAATGCGACGAACAATCCGCCGGGATTGATATTGCTTCACATGGCGGGATCGAGCCGGACGGGATGGGATTCTTTTGCCGCCCGGGCGCAGCGCGCGGGATATCTGTGTCTGGCGTTCGATGCCCGGGGGCATGGCGACAGCATGATGCGCGGGGGGCAAGCCATCTCTTACCGCACATTCGAGACAAGAGATTGGCTAGCCATTCTGGACGATATGGCCTCGGCGCATAAAACCTTGCTTGAATACGGCGCCGATCCCGACAATGTGGCCGTCGTGGGAGCGAGCATCGGCGCGAATCTTGTCCTGCGATATGCGCTGAACCATCCCGATGTTGCGGCCACGGTCATGGTTTCACCCGGTCTCGACTACAAAGGCGTCGAGACGGAACAGGCCATCCGGGAACTAGGCAAGCGGCCGGCGCTGCTGGTAACGTCGCAGGGCGACTCTTACTCCGCCGAGTCTTGCGCGACACTCAAGAAGGCCGCGTCGGGATTGTGCGAACTGCGCGAGTATGCCGGTTCCGCCCACGGCACGAACTTGCTCGATGGCCCCACCCATGCCGCCGAAGACATTCTGCTCTGGCTCAGGCTGATCATCGGTCCGAAGTCATGAACCGCCGGACCAACGCAAGGCCCGCCACGCAGGACACCGCCAGGGAAATCCAAACGGCCGCCGCATAGACGCGAAATCCCGGATCGCTCCAATCGGGCGCGCGGATGGCCACGGAGACCACGGGTTCCATTTTCAGGAGCACGGGCGAGTTTTCGATGTCGGCCACGCGCCACAGGGACGAATGCCGCCATAATTCGGCAGCCAGCAGCGCCGCGCCAATCGCCAGAAACACGCGCCATGCCGCGTTTCGTTCGGGGTCGCGCAGAAATTGATCCATTTCCACGGACGCCACCAGCAGGGCAAAAGTGAACGGAATCACGATGAAACGCGCCGGCAGACGCTGCAATTGGGCAAACGGCAGGTTCAAGGCCGTTGCAAGGGAATACGTCATGCCCAGCGACAGAAGAAACATTACGGCACACGGTCCCGCGAACGAATGCCATGCCTTGCCCGATTTCCAACGCCAGAGGCCGAAGTATAAAAGAATGCCGAACCCCGTCATGCCGATGAAACAATCCAGTTCCCACCAGTAGACGGCGATGGAGTGTCCGAAGATTCCTATCGAGAGACTCTCGCGAAAATCTTTCAGGGCCGTGAACGCATCCAGCAACACGCCCAGCGAGGGATAGCCTCCGCCGAGGTCCATGCGCTGCGGTTTGATGGCGATCGCGCCGGGAACGAGACGGCAGGCATTCAGCATTACGGTCCCGCCGATCACAAAGGTCAGCGCGCGCCAACGAGAGGGATTGAAGACGAGCATGAGTCCCAGAAACATCATGCACCAGAAAAAGATGTGAAAGGATCCCTGCAGGAGCATGGCCGCAAGAACGAACACCAGCGCGATGGCGGGCCGTTTTGCGTCGGGTCGCCTGACAAGTCGCACGGCCAGCAGATGGAAATACGGCAGGAAATAATAGCCGTACCACATGATTTGGCCCGCCGCAATCCGCGCGATCAAATATCCGTTGAAATGAAACAGCAGGAATAAAAACGTGAAGGGAAGGAGGCGGAGCCGGTGTTCCCGGCGAATCCACAGGATGCCGAGAAAACCCACCGAATACATCAGGATCGCGTTGAAATGATGGAAGGCGGCATCACCCATGAACGGCAACAGGAGGAATTGCGGCGACAGCGGCGTTTCGGGCAGGGCGAGGAAACGGTCTGAATAGTGCCCCGCATAGTTCATCAGGTACGGGATTTTCCCCTGTGTCAGCGCTTCGCGGAGGATCGCGTGATACCGGGCCTCGAGCAGCCAGTCGAGCGCATGGAACCTTGCCGTCCAGAACAGACCCATCCAATGCGCGACGCCGGCCGTATAGAGGAGGAACAGATAGAAAACGGCAAGGCTTTCTTTTCCGCCTTCAGGCCGCTTTTCCCCCGGATCATCGTTCATCCGTCATTTCTCATCCTTATCGGATTCGCACTACGGTCTCCTGTTCGATGGATTCGATGGCCGCCGCCAATACTTTCTGCGCCGCAAGGCCGTCCGCGCCCGATCCGTCAATGGCGTCGGGCGGACATCCCTCCGCGATCTGTTCGACGAAACGATGTATCCGGTTGCGGAACGTGTCCGCGAACGTTTTTTCCGTAAACGGGCCGAAAACCGTGTTGCGGATGACGGTCGTTTCGACGTGGCCGGCGGGATAGAACGTCAGGCGATCGAACATGTCTTCAAGGACAAAGCGTCCCTCTGTTCCGGCGACTTCGCACCGCTCCATTGGATGGCCGCGCTCGATGTCGTAACTGCCCGTCAACCCGCCGACCACGTCGTTCGCAAACCGCATGTTGAAATGGGCCGTGCTCCAAATCGAGCGCCCGGGCGCCTTCATCGCGAAACACTGGACATGCGTGATGTCACCGCAGAAATAGCGCATGATATCCACGGTGTGCGGATGCAGGGCCTTGATTTGAAACCACGGCGAACTTTCGGCGGGATTCTTGATCCACATCGCCATGTTCACGAAAAGCAGCCGCCCCAGGCGTCCCGAATCAATCCATTTCCGGGCCGTGCGCGCCATGGGCGTGAAGCGGTGATTCAGATTGATGCCGTAACAACGGTTCTTTGCTTTGGCCAGCGCAACCATTTCTTCGGCTTGCGCGATTTCATTCGCAATCGGCTTCTCGCCCAGCACATGACAGCCCGCATCCAGCGCCTGCATCGTCGGCTCGTAATGATCGCTCGAATATTCATACCCCCCCGTCGTAATGCCGCAGATGTCCGGTTGAACCTGTTTCAGCATCTCGGCCGCATCGTAAAAGGCCGGCACGCCCAGCCGCGCCGCGGCCTTGTCCGCCCGCTCCATAATCCGGTCGCACACTGCGACCACGCGCGCATGGGCGCTTGTCCCATAGCAATCGGCATGAAGGTTGCCGATGGGTCCCATCCCGACAATCCCTACTCTCAACACGTCATACTCCTTCCATTAGCAAGGTGAATGAAACGTATTGTAGCGCGCCGTACCAGCGGATTTTCCAGTTTCAAGATTTGCCGCCGTAAAACGGCGCCTCGCCTGTTCGGCGTGAGAACGATGCCGCGCGCGACAAGACGGCGAAACACAATCACGGGATCCCGAATTGTTCATGTCCAATCGCATCGCGTATGCTATCGTTTTATCCGACAATCGCGAGGATGATGAGCCATGGGATTGCCCCTGATAGCCGTTACGATGGGCGACGTGAACGGGATTGGACCTGAAATACTGGCCAAGGCGCTTGCGCGTCCCGAACCGTGGATGGCGTGCAGGCCGATCGTCGTGGGCGATTGGCGCGCGTTCGATGCCGCGCGCGCGTTTGCGCCGGAATGTCCGCCCGCCCGGCCGGTCCGGGATGTCGGCGCGCATGCGGAGGCGGACGGCGTGCCGATTTTCGACGCGGACCGGCCCGCGCCGGCGCGGACGCCGGGCGTATTGAGCGCCGACGCGGGGCGTTGTGCGGTCGAATGGGTAAAGACGGCGGTTCGCTGGGCCGTCGAAAAGCGGGTAGCCGCCATCGTCACATGTCCCATCAACAAGGAAGGCATCCACAGGGCCGGATATCCGTATGCGGGACATACGGAACTGATTGCCGACATGACGGAAAGCCCCGACTACCGGATGTGTCTGTTCGCGGGCGGGATGCGGCTGGTTCACATTACGTCGCACATGTCCATGCTCGATGCGATCGCCGCAGTGCGGAAAGATCGCATCGCGACCTCCATCCGGACCGGCCACGAGGCGCTGGTCCGGCTGGGTCTGCCCCGTAAAAAGATTGCGGTCGCGGCGCTCAATCCTCATGCGGCGGAAGGGGGAGCCTTCGGTTTCGAGGAGGAAACGGAAATCGTCCCCGCCATCGAGACTTGCCGATCCGAGGACATTGACTGTTCCGGGCCGTATCCCGCCGACACGGTGTTTCGCCGCATGCGCGACGGCGAATTCGATCTGGTTGTGGCGATGTACCACGACCAGGGACATATCCCGGCCAAACTGGTCGCCATGGATGAAGGCGTCAACGTGACGCTTGGCATCCCCATTATTCGGACGTCGGTGGATCATGGAACGGCCTACGACATCGCCGGAACAGGCAACGCGCGCGAGGACAGCCTTGTCGCGGCTATCGAACTGGCCGCCCAGTTCGCTGCCGTGAAGGGACTGGGTTCCAAGTAGGAGGCGCAACGTGGACAATAGGGAATGCAGAATGTCGCGCGCGGCCCATCGTAACGCCATGCGCGTTTTTACATTCGTGCTGGCCGCCCTGTCGCTTTTGACAGATCCATCCGCGAATGCCCAGATTTTCGCAAGGTGCGGAAAAACCTATCAGGTCGGACCGAATCCGAAGGCTGTCGCGCTGGCCGATCTGAACGGCGACGGTTATCCCGATATCGTCACGGCCAACACGGGTGTGATGGGCGATCCACGGCAGGAACGTCCCGCAAACGACGAGGTGTCTGTGCTGATGTCCAAGGCCAGCCTTGAATACGAGGCCGTGCCGCCCCTGCGCGCCGATTTCGCGCCGTATGCCGTGGCCATCGCGAATGTGGACGCGCTCAAGGCGCCGGATATCGTCGTGGCGAGTTTTATGGCCGTGCGCCATAACGACCTTGCCCTGTTCCGCAATATGGGCGCGAATGTCTTCGAGCCGCACTATTTCAAAATCCCCGACGAGAAACTGGCCTACAACCGGATGACCAACAGCAGCCATGAACCGGTGTTCACCGTTCCCGGCCTGACCTCGGTCGCCTTGGGCGATTTCAACAAGGATTCCCTTCGGGATGCCGTGGCGGCGGGATGGTCGAGCGACATTATCCTGTTCTTTCCTGGCCGTGCGGACACCTATTTCGGCGAGTCGAAATCATTCCCCGCGCCCGGCGGTCCGCGCGATATTGCGGCGGCCGATTTCGACGGGGACGGGAATCTCGACCTGGCCGCCACCTTGTACAGCGCGGGCGACATTGCCCTCTGGAAAGGCGACGGCGCGGGCGGCTTTGAACCCGCCGCGCGGTTTCCGGCGCGGGGACGGCTCCCCGGCAAAATGGCCGTGGCCGACATGAACCGCGACGGCCGCTTGGATCTTGTCGTGGCCCATTGCCACACCGACGATTCCATCGTGATTTTCTTTGGCGACGCCCGATTCAATTTCAGCGTTTCACAGGAGATTGCGCTGGGCACGCGGCGCGACGCGCTCGAACATGAGATCCGCGACATCCTTGCCGCCGACCTGAACCAGGATCAGCGCCCGGACATCGCCGCCGCCTGCCACGCCTCGGCACAGGTCGTGGCGTTCGTCAACCAAAGCGACAACCCGTCCGTGCCGATCGCCTTCAAAACGGAAACCTATTCGTTCGACGGCGCGCGGCCGCGCGCCCTCGCCGCCTCGGATTTCAACAAGGACGGCGCAATCGATCTTGCCGTCGCGCTGTCCAGCGATAACAAGGTGGAAATACTCGCCGGCAAATCCAGACCGGCCGGTGAAACAGAAGAAAAAACCAAGTCGCGGCGACAAACTGTCAAAACCGGCAAGGCCAGGGAATAACATCATGTGGCTTGGCGTCGTGGCCTTTTGGATGACTACCGTCGAAGGGGCAGTCGTGACAAATGACATGTTATCGCTGTCATTGGGCAGTCATGAAGGGGCGCCGGTTATCGAGTCCGCCAGTTGGCGCAAGAGCAACGAGATCGTGTTCACGGCCGATCCGCCGTGTGCCGCAGATGCTTGGATTCCAAGGGAACTGATGCCGGAAACCCCTGTTTCAGGCGCGGACTGGACCTTGTCGGAAACGCCGGTCTTCCTTTGTGCTGAAACGCACCGGAGTTTGGCCGGCGGGCTGATGATGACCTGGCATGTGTCGCTGGCCAAACATGCTCCGCTGATTGAAATGCGCATTGGCGTTAAAAACGATGGCGTCGAGCCGCGTTCCGTGCCATGGTTTCCGGTTTGGACGGCGCGATGGACGCTCAAAGGCATCGAACGAGTGCGCGGATGGCGCGCCCTGTCGTTTTCCCGCGAAAATCACGCCGTAGTCCGGCCCATGCGAATCGAGTGGGGAAGTTGCATTCATAGTTCGGATGAAATCGAAAACGGCATGAATCCTTATTGGGTCGTGAAAACGGCGACAAGCCATGTCTATTTTGCCTTGGCATGGTGCGGCGGATGGCGCGCCCGGCTTGATGCCGCGCCGGATACGTTTGCGTTCGACGTCCACCTTCCACCGGACGAGACGCAGCTGACGCTCGCCCCGGGTGAAACGATGGACGGGCCGGAACTATCCGTGACGTTCGTTCCCGAAGAAGACGAATCCCTGGCGCGTGCCTTGTGGATGACATGGCGCGCCGCACTGGCCCGCGCGGAATACGGAATTTCCCCGCCGATCTTCCCGTTTACCTACAATCACTGGTACGCGGCCCGGTTTGGCGTGGATGCCGCTTTTCTCGAACGGCAACTCGAATCCATGTCCCCCTATGATTTCGACGCATTTATCGTGGATGCGGGATGGTACGAGGCCGTCGGCCGCTGGGTTCCCGATCCGGTCAAATTTCCGGATGGGTCTTTTGTGCGTATTATGCGCGCCCTCGAAGAGGCCGATGTCATGCCGGGCCTCTGGTCATGCCCGCAATTTGTCAAGGCCGATCGTTCCGCGCTGCCGCCGGAAGTTGACAGTCCCGGCATGCACCGGAAGTTCATTGACGGATGGCTGCTGGATCTGGCCGGCTGTGATTTCACGTCCCGTTTATCCGGTCATGTCGCCATGCTGCGCACCGATTATCATGCGGGATGGTGGAAGTATGATCAGGATTTTTTCACGGCACACACGCGCGCCGGACGCATGAGGAACGTGCGCGCTTTTCAGAACGCGCTGAAGAGCGTCCGCGGCAACCATCCCGATCTCGTCATCGAAAATTGCCAGAGCGGCGGCCGTATGATCAATGAGTTCACCGTGCGGTTGGCGCAAAGCCAGTGGCTCTGCGACGGAGGTCATACCGGCGGCGCGTTGGCCCGCGACAGCATTTCCATCGCGATCAACGCGATGGATTTCATTTTCCCGTGGGCATGCAACCGGTGGACAAACAATCCCGACAGGGTAGACGCGGACGACAAGGCCTTCTTCCGGTATTGGTGCCGGGCCGCCATGGCGGGGACATGGGGCATTGCGGCCGATCTCGGCGCGATTGACGGTGCGCGTCAGGCAATGCTGGTGGAAGCCCGCGAAGAATACCGCCGAATCAACGCATTCAAACGCGACTGTCTCTACGATCTTTTTCCGCCCGAACATGGAGACGCGCCGGCGGGTGTCGTCTTCTACCTTGCGGATGGAACCGGAGCAGCCGTCATGCTGTTTCGTCGGGAAAAAGGCGACGCTGTCGAACAGGTGTTTCCGTTGCGTTTCCTGGATGCCCGACGGAACTTCATGGTCGAAGACGCGGACACCGCCGCACGGCATGCCTACAGGGGCAAGACCCTTCGCAACAAGGGTCTGCCCCTCCCGTGGACGCCGGACCGAATGTCGGCCGTCCTTTTCGTGCGCACCCGTGATGACGGCGCCTGAAACCGGCCCTTATTTCGGTCCCATACGGAGCGCGCCGTCTATGCGGATGGTCTCGCCGTTGATCATCTCGTTTTCCACGATGTGCTTGACCAGGGCGGCAAACTCGCACGGACGTCCCAAACGCGGCGGGAACGGAATCTGCGCGGCCAGCGAGTCGCGCACTTCCTGCGGCAGCATCGCCAGCATCGGCGTGTCGAAAGTGCCGGGGGCGATCGTCACGACACGAATGCCGAACCGGCCCAGTTCGCGCGCGATGGGCAGCGTCATGGCCACGACGCCGCCTTTCGACGCCGAATAGGCGGCCTGGCCGATCTGCCCATCGAAGGCGGCCACCGACGCCGTGTTGACGATCACGCCGCGTTCGCCCGACTCGGTTGCGGGGAGTTGGCTCATGGCCTGCGCCGCAAGCCGGATCACGTTGAACGTGCCCGCGAGGTTGATGTTCAGGATCGTCGAGAAGGCATCCAGCGGATGCGGGCCTTTCGATCCCAGCACCTTGATGGCAAGGGCCACGCCCGCGCAGTTCACCGCCCCGTGCAGGCCGCCGAAATGTTCCATGGCCGCACCGATGGCCTCCCGCACGCTTTGTTCGCTGGAGACATCGCACGGGGCAAATCGCGCAATGTCGCCGAGTTCGCGCGCCAGCGCTTGGCCCATCTCCTCCTTGACGTCCGCGACGATCACGCGCCCGCCGCTCTCGGCCAGCGCGCGCACGGTCGCCTCGCCCAATCCCGAACTTCCACCCGTCACCAGAAACACGTTTCCCGCGATTTGCATGACAGTTCTGCCTTTACCCGGTTGTCCGGTCTTTTTTCCGGCGATCAGCCGCCGATAAATTTGAAAACGATTCCGACGATATTTGCGACCCCTGCGTTGACAGGCGCCTTTTCGGCTTCGGGGGTATACCGTATGAACTCGACGTGCCCGTCCATGTAGAGGACGTTGCAGCCGCCGGGAACGTGATTGAACGCGCGGGCCTCCGTTCCCAGCAGGTCGAACATGATGAAAAGCGAACTTTGCGCCTGGGCCGTCGCGGCGGGATTGTTGATGTCCGTGACCAAAAACCGCTCAATGCCCTCGCGCAGGCGGTAACAGGTGTTGGTGTTTCCGTTGCCGATGGGCGGATCCGGATTGCCGGTGATGGTGATGTCGCCGTCAGCGAGGATCTGCGGATCGTTCGCATCGGGATTGAGCCAGCCGGGAATGATTCCGTTCAAGACGGCCATGACCAATTGCTGCGGCGCCTCGAATTCCGGCAATTGGGCAATGGCGGGGAAAGTCATTTTCGGCGTCAGATCGTTCCAGTCGGCCTTGTCTATCACCCATCCAAGATAGCAGTAACTCTGCATGACCGATCCCGCGCAATAGTTGGCGTCCGTGCAGAGCGTCGCCAACGCCGGCGTGCCATCCTTCAGGTAGGCGCCCTCGACGCGGCTCTCCGCATCGGAAGGACAGAAACAGATGCTCGCGTCCGTCAGATATTCGGGATAAATTTTTTGTGGATCGGGGCCGGAGGCCACATAGGCGTTGTCGTTATAGGTCTGCCCGGTGGCGCCGGTCTCGCGATTCGTGTAAATGGGCAGCCGGCCGTTGCGGGCCAACATCGGCGGAAACTTGCCCTGCTGCGCCTCGCCGGCGTACATCTTGAAGACCAGCGCCCATTGCTTCAGGTTGTTCTGGCACGACGATCGCCGGGCCGATTCACGCGCCCGCGCGAGCGCCGGCAGCAGAATGGCGGCCAGAATGCCGATGATGGCGATTACAACAAGCAATTCAATCAGTGTAAAACCCTTGTCCTTCCTTGTCATTTTCATTTTTGCATACTCCTTCAGTGTTTTGACCTTCTATACACCTTTATGATGGAACCGTAGGACTCCCACCCGGATCATCCGCACAATAATATCCAAAATTTCTGAAAATAGCAATGGGCGGGCGCCGGAAAATTCCATCGGATTGCCGGCCCTGCGCCCCCCGGCCGGACCGTATTACACTTGGACGTCCAGCCGCGTCGCGGTTGATTCCGCGTTGGATATTTGCCGAGCCGTGGCGAGATACGAAATGGTTTGGTCGTTGACCGTCAGCGTGGCCGTGACGGGACCGGACGCCGGTTTCTCTCCGGCCAAGCGGGCCTCGGCGACGCTCGCCGACCGGTTCATGGCCACAATCATTCCAAGCCCCTCTTTGCCGGTTGGATTTATCCGGGCTTGACGGTTGGCCGCCTTTTTTGCCTGTGCGGCTTCCCATGCGCTGAGGCGCCTCGCGCCTTGGATGTTTTTGTCAATGGTGCGCTTGACGGCTCCCGGAACGGAAACGCTTCCTTGGCCAAATCCGGCGCGAAAGGTTTCTTCCGGGGTCCGTTTCAACAATCCTGTGGCAGGGACGGTGTCAGTAACACCGATTCCCGGCGGCAGGGGGGTATTGATATCCCTTGCCGTAACCAACGGCCAATAACCGGCCCCTCTTTGTTCAATCCCGGAAATCATCTTTTTCACCATGAAAAGTATGCCACCGTTTCCGGTTTTTGTCAAGATTCGCCTTTTCGGCGTAGCCCTTTTCAGGTGTTGTCAAAGGGTTTTTCCCGTTCAAAGTCGGGCAAGTAGAGATCGGCGCTGTCGAACCCCTGAACCAGGACATGCTCGAATCCCTGATCAATCGCGTACCGGACAATTTCAAGATATTCTTGGGATTCGATTCGTGTGGCCAATTCGGGAAAATCGCGTGCGCGGTGTTGCGGCGAATACTGGCTCATCAGACCCAGCGTGACGTCGGTCAAACCCATGTCGCGAAGCCACAGAATCAGGTCGTAACTGCCGGCAATACCGCCCGGCAAGATCAAATGGCGGATGATGAGTCCTTTTCGCGCTATGCCGTCCACGAGTTCGACGGGGCCGGCTTGGCGGTACATTTCGAGAATGGCGGCCTTGGCGACGGCGGGATAATCCGGCGCCTGCGAGTAGGCGCGGGCGGGCGCCTCGTCCATGTATTTCATATCGGGGAGATAAATGTCCACGATGCCGTCGAGCAGCCGGAGCAATTCGAGGCGGTCGTACCCGTTCGTGTTGTAGACGACGGGCAGCGCCAGTCCGTTTTGGAAAGCGCGGCGAAGTCCCAACAGGATGGGATACATGTAATGGGTCGGCGTGACGAGATTGATATTTTCCGCGCCTTCGCCCTGCAACGTCAGAAAGATGTCCGCCAATTCGTTGGCCGTGGTTCGCGCGCCCATGCCGCCCTGGCTGATCTGATGGTTCTGGCAAAACACACAGCGCAGATTGCAGTGTGAAAAAAAGACCGTGCCCGATCCGCCCCGCCCGACCAGCATGGGCTCCTCGCCAAAATGCAGCGTATGCGAGGATACGCGCGCATCGCCCGCCGCCGCCGGGGCGGTCCTGCAGAATCCGGTCTTGCCTTCGAGCCGGTTCACGCCGCAGGCATGGCCGCACAGACGGCACGACGTCAGCAACGATTCCATCGCGGGCAATGCGGCGGCAATGCGCGCCGCCTTTTCGGCGGCCTGTTCGGGCGGGATGCGTATCATGCGAGGAACGCCGCGACTTGATCGAGGATCTCTTTCATGCGAAACGGCTTTGCGATGAAGGCGTGCAGGGGGACATGATCGTTTTCGAGCCGTTCCGCGGACATGTATCCCGAAACGCCGATGATTTTCGTGTGCCCCAGGTCGGGGTGGTTGTGAATGAATGTGCAGATTTCGCGGCCGTCCATGTCATGCAACACGATGTCAATGATGGCGACATCGGGCCGGAAGGCCGGCAAGAGAGAAATCGCCTCGAACCCGGTATTGACCACCCGCACGTCGTAACGTTCCATGGACCGGAGCGCCCGCGCCATGAGCGCGGCCAGTTGCATGCTGTCGTCCACAATCAACACGCGGGGAACGGCATGGTCCGCGGCCAGTTCCGCCGCTTCCGCGTCATCCGCCGGAAACCCGTACGACAGGGAAATGAGCACATGTTCGAGGTCGCTCAGAAGCCGGGGCGAAACGTAGTAGCGCAGGCCTTCTCCCCATTCCGGGGCGACTGTTATATCGTCACCGAGAAAGACGAGCGGCATGCAGGGCGCCGCCGTGGAGATATTCTCAATGTGCCGGAGCACGCCGGCGATCGGCGTCTGCAAATCGAACAGCACCGCGTCCGCGGCATGGAACGGAACCGTATCGGGATGACCGGGCTGGATCGTCCATCCGCACGGTTCGACGATGGGCCGAAGTTCGGCAATCAGCGACCCGGATCCGCTAATGACCAACAAAGAAGGCATCACGAATCATCCTGCCGCCCCTGTCGGTCCTGAATTCATTCGTTGCCGACGAGGGGCCGTACCCAACCCGCGTACTCAAGGCCAAAAGGAACGCCAAGGACCACACCGCTTCGGGACGCATCCGCAATGTGACGCAGGCGTTCTTTATGTCCATTTTCTCTTTTGACGGTTTTCGATCGTCAACCGCCGAATCGGGCCGGCCGGTTGGTCCATACATTGCGCCAACAAAAAAGGAGCGCCTTTCGACGCTCCTTCACTGTACCGCAATCGGATAAACCCCGTCAACGAATTTCGATTGACGCGGTTCGATGTTTATTCGGCGGTTTCCTCTTTTTTTTCGGTCTCCGGTTCGGGGGCGGCCTCCGGCGCCGCGGCATTGTCTTGGTTGGCCATTTGTGCGCTCACAACCGCCATCAACTCGTTTGCCGCATCCGCCAGGCTGCGTCCGGCCTGCAACATGGAACGCGGAATGGCGTCGCCGACCACGTCGCCGACGCTGACCCGTTCGGAACCGGTCTGGCCGTATTGGGCCTGCGCCTGAATGTCGAGGTCGCGCTGGTATTCGCGGATGCTCAGTGCAATCTTGCGCTCGATGGGATCGATCCCAATCACCTTTGCCGATACCTTGTCGCCCACCGCGAGCACGTCTTCGGGTTTCGCGACCCGATCCGCCGAAACCTCGCTGACGTGAATCAGGCCTTCGATCCCGTTTTCAAGACGCGCGAACGCGCCGAAACTGACCAGTTTCGCGATTTCCACCTCGACGTGCGACCCGATCGGCGTGCTTTCGATGACCGCTTCCCACGGATCGCGTTCGAGTTGCTTCAGGCCGACGCTGATCTTTTCGTTCTGCGGATCGATGCTGAGGATCTTGACCTCGAGTTCCTGGCCGCGTTCGATGACCTCGGACGGATGGCCGACCTTCTTCGTCCACGAAATGTCGCTCACATGCAGAAGGCCGTCAATACCTTCTTCGATCTGAATGAACGCGCCGTAATCGGTCAGATTGCGGACCACGCCCTTGACCACCGAACCGATCGGATACCGCTGGCTCAATTCCATCCACGGATTGGGCTGGGTCTGCTTGATGCCCAGCGCGATCTTCTCCGCTTCGGGATCCACGCTCAACACCATGACGTCCACTTCCTGATCCAGCGTCAGAATCTCGTTGGGATGCCGCACGCGGCGCGTCCAACTCATCTCGCTGACATGAACCATGCCCTCGATGCCTTCCTCAAGCTGGACAAACGCGCCGTAATCCGTCATGCTGACCACACGGCCGCGCGCCAAACCGCCCACTGGATATCGCGTCGCCGCGGTTTGCCAAGGATTCGGGGTCTTTTGCTTGAGCCCCAGGCTGATCCGTTCGGACTGCGGATCGAAGTTCAACACCATGACTTCGATCTTTTGTCCCACCGAAACGACCTGCGAGGGATGTTTCACGCGGCCCCACGACATGTCCGTAACGTGCAGGAGGCCGTCTATGCCGCCCACGTCTATGAAGGCGCCGAAATCGGTGATATTTTTGACTTCGCCCTTGATGATCTGGCCGATCTCGATGGTGGACAACAGCCGGCTTTTTTCGTCGGCGCGCTGTTCTTCGATCAATTTGCGGCGGCTGACGACCACGTTGCGGCGGCGTTTCGTCAACTTGATGATTTTCAGTTCCATCGTCTGACCGATGTACCGTTCGAGATCGCCGGTGGGACGCCATGTCAACTGGCTCGCCGGCATGAACGCGTCTATGCCGATGTCCACCTTCAGCCCGCCCTTGACGCGCCGGACGATCCGGCCTTCAATGACGCCGTCTTCCTCGTACACCCGCTGGATATGCGTCCAGTTCTTGATGCGGTCCGCCTTCAGTTTCGACAGGACCGGCATGCCGTTTTCATCTTCCGGCCGCTCGATGTACACGTCGAACGAGTCGCCGACGTTGATATTGTCGGGATCCGGAAATTCTTCCTTGGGCACCGCGCCTTCACTCTTGTAGCCGATATCCATCAACACGCGGTCCGCGGCGATTTCCACCACCGTCCCGCGTACGACTTCGCCCTCGCTGAAATTTTGAAGCGTCTCGCTGTACAACGCTTCCATCTCTTCCCGGGACAGTTCCTCCTCGAGTCCCACATCGAGATCCATCGGTTCATCAAACGTACGCACTCTTTCACTTTCCGTCGGCCGGCCCGACCGGCCCATTGAGGCGGATAACCACGGCCTCTGCTGTTGAAACACACGACACACCCTATGCCTGTTTTCTAGAAGTCCAACCGCCCGATAGGGTAAGGGTAGCCGGCCCCGCCGGTTCCCCGGCAAAAAGATAGCATAGCAAACCCCCGGATCGGAGGTCAAATCGAATCGTTCTTTCGGGTTGCCCTACCGGGCCAATTCCGCCGCAACCTTGTCGAAATACGCAACGCATTGGGCGATATCGGGGACCGAATTTTCCCAATTATGCTCGTATTCGATCGAAAAGACGGCCTTGATGCCCTGCCGGTGAATTTCCGTCAGCAATGCCTTTACGTCCGCCTTGCCCGTGCCCCAGGGCACGTCGTGCGCGTCCTTGGACGCCTCGTTCAGGTCTTTGAAATGGAAACTGATGATGCGGCCTTCCAGCGCCTTGATGGCATCGAGCGGCACGATGCCCGAACGCAGCCAGTGGCCGGTGTCCGCGCAGGCGCCGATGCGCTTCCCGTGGCCTTTGCAGTTCTTCAGCACAGCCTCGTAATTCCAGTACGGCGACGGTTTCGGGTGGTTGTGGATCGCGACGTTGATCTTGTATTTCTTCGTCATTTTGTCGAGCAGGTCGAAGGCGTTCGCAGGCGGTTCCGAGCAGATGGTTTCGATACCCATCTTTTGGGCAAAATCGAACACCTTCTTGCAGGCGGCCTCGTTGTTGGGCAAACCCACCACGCCGTAATTGACCAGTTTGACGCCTGCAGAGTCGAGTTTGGCCTTCACCATTTTCATGGTGTCTTCGGACATGTTGTGGTCGAAGATCAGTTCGGGGTGTTCGGGGCTCAGTTTTTGACCGGGATAGGCCTCGATATATTTCAGACCCAGCGAGGCGGTCTTGTCCACTGCCTCGAAGAAGGTGAAGCGGTTGAAGGAATAGGCCTGGCAGCCTAGCCGCCAGCCGAGTTTTTCCGCGTTCGGCGCGCCCTGCGCCATGGCCGGCGCCATCGCCAGCCACATCAGTGCCGCCATTGCCGTCAACACACGTGTTTTCATGTTTTCTACTCCTCTTGCGTTCGTTTCCCTTTTGTCATCGGACCGATCCGACCGATCCGTCGGATCACGTCAATGTCCAAGGCGCGCGCATTGGGCGCGCGCACATTTTCCGCGCCTCATCGTCGTTTGTAATAATTTCCTTCACGGGATCCCATTTGATCGTCCGCCCGGTCAGCATGGCGATGTTCGCCAGATGACACATCGTCGCCGTCCGCACGCCCACTTCGACGGGCGCGAAAGGCAGGCCGCGTGTCCGCACCGCGCGGAGGAAATCCGCATGATGCCCCGGGCTGCGTCCGAGGTGGATTTCTTCCGGCCCGATGCGTTCCTTGAGCAGACCCGGCTTGCTCGCTTCGAGGTTGCCGCCGTGAATATGCACGAAGACCCATCCGTCGGTTCCCTCGAACTTCACGCCGCGCGGCTGGTTCGTCGTGCAGAGCATCCTGACGCCGTTGGCGTAGGTGAAATCGAACTGGTAATCCACGGCGCAGTCGAACAGCCCTTTTTTCAGGAACGTGCCTTTGCCTGTGACCTCGACGGGGCCGGTGTCGTCGCTGTTGTTGCCCAATTGGCCGATATCAATCACGTGCGCGCCGCGATCCGTCACTTCGCCGCCTGAATATTCAAGGATGTAGCGGAACCAGAAGTGGCAACGTTTTTCGGTGTACGGTTCCCACGGGCACGGTCCGAGCCACATGTCGTAGTCGAAACCTTCCGGCACGGGCATCGGAACCGGCAGCGCGCTGAGGTCGCGCGAATCCCACGGCAGGTTGACGTGGATCGTGTGCAATTTGCCGATTCGTCCGTTTCGGACAAGTTCGCAGGCGTACCGCGCATTGTCACGGGATCGTTCATGGCTGCCCGTCTGCAGCACGCGCCCATAACGGTTGACCGCGTCGCGGACCGCGATGCCTTCGGCAATCGTGTTGACGAGCGGCTTTTCGCAGTAGATGTCCTTTCCGGTCTTGGCGGCGGCAATGGTCTGCAATCCATGCCAATGATCCGGCGTGCCGATGCACACCGCGTCAATGTCCGTGCGCGCAAGTAATTCGCGGAAATCGCCATAGGCCGCGCAACCCTGGTCGCCGTATTTTTCATCCACGATTTTCTTGGCCGCCTCGACGCGCCCCTTGTCGCAGTCGCATACCGCGACCATCTGCACGCCGGGGCTGTTCAGAAACTGGCGCATGTTCCCGGTGCCCTGCCCGCCGACGCCTATCGCGCCCATGACGATGCGATTGCTTGGCGTGACCGCGCCGTCCGCGCCCAAGGCGCTCGAAGGAATGATATAGGGAAACGCCGCAGCGCCCGCCGTCACCGTGCCGGCCCGCTTTAAAAATCCGCGCCGCGTCATCGTGGCGCGTGACAATGCTTTGTTCTTCTCCATTCGACGATTCTTCCTTCCTTATGCCACGATCCACGGCGCGCGCACCGGCGCCCAAAGCAACCGGTTCGCTTCGGGATCGTCCACGAATTCCTCTTTGTCCGGATTCCAGCGCAGTTTCCGGCCGAGTTTCATCGCGATGTTGCCGAGATGGCAAATGGACGACGAACGGTGGCCGATTTCCGCCGAGGCGATGGTTTCCTTTCGGGAACGCATGCAATCCACGAAATTCCGTTGATGGTTGTTGCTGTCGTACAGATGGACCTCGTTGGGCCCGATGTCGGATTTGAGAATGGCCGGATCGCTCGCGTCCATCTCTCCGCGGACATAAATCCATCCGTCCGATCCCTCGAAGCGTACGCCCGTTCCCTGCGGATTGGGATCGGTCGAACAGATCAATTCGATGCCATTGGCGTAACGGTAATGGACCTTGAGTTTCATGGCCGTGTCGTAGAGGCCGTCTTTGGGAAACTCGCCTTTCCCTTCGATTTCGACGGGGCCCGTATGCTCGGTGTCGTTGCCCCATTGCGCGATGTCGTTGTCGTGCGCGCCGAGGTCCGTCATCACGCCGCCCGCGTAATCCGAGATGTACCGGAAACTGAAATGGCAGCGCTTTTCGGTATAAGGGGCCCATGGTGCGGGACCCAGCCATAGATCGTAGTCAAACCCTTCCGGAACGGGCATTACCGGCTGGGGCGCGATCGCGCTGCCGGAGGGCACGAAGGTGCGTATCGTGTGCAACTTGCCGATGCGGCCGTTGCGCACGAGTTCGCAGGCGTAGCGCACGTTGCGTGTCGATCGCAACTGCGTGCCCGTCTGGAATACGCGGCCATGCCGCTTGAAAGTCTCGCACAGCAGGCGGCCTTCGCCGATGCAGCGCGACAGCGGTTTTTCGCAATAGACGTCCTTGCCCGATTTCGCCGCCATGATGGAAATGGGCACGTGCCAATGATCCGGCGTGCCGATGCACACCGCGTCAATGTCCGTGCGTGCGATTATTTCGCGGAAATCGTTGTAGGCGTCGCAGCCCTTGTAGGCGCCCGAAGCCTTTTCCGCGGCATAATGCGCCTCGACCCGTTCCTTGGCGCGCATGCGGTGGCGGGTTTCGACATCGCACACGGCCACGACCTGAACGTCGCCGAGAGCCAGGAACGCGTTCATGTCCGCCGTGCCCATGCCGTTGACACCGATGCACGCCAGCGTAATGCGGTTGCCCGGCGAGGTTGCGCCGTCGCGTCCCAAGGCGCGGCCCGGAACAAGGTACGGCGCGGCGGCGGCGGCCGCGGCCTTTAGAAAGGTCCGGCGCGAGAGATCCTTATTTTTCAGACGCACGGCCCGGCAACTCCTTGATGAAAATGTTGCGGAAATACAACGAGGACCCGTGGTTTTGCAACTCTATCTGGCCTGTTGGGTAAATGGGCTTGTTGCGATCCCAATAGTTCTCCATTGTGACGTTGTCCACGACCAGCACGTCGTTGAGATACACCGTCACTTTGTCGCCGATCATCCTGATGCGAAACGTGTTCCATTCGCCCACGGGTTTGTCGGCGCATTTGATGGGGTTGCTGGGATTTTTCTGGTTGTTGTAAAGGCCGCCCGAACCCACCGGATTGGATGCCGGATCCCAGATTTGAACCTGTGGAGAACCGCGCAGATAGATCCCGCTGTCGCCGCCCTTTTCAATCTTCCAGTCAACCAGCAACTCAAAATCGCCATAATCCTTTGCCGTGCAAAGGCTGTCGCCCTTCCCGTCGAACACCAGCACACCGTTTTCGACACGCCAATGAGCGCGCATCTTTTCGTCGGCGGCTTTTTGGGCTGCGGCCAGTTCGTCGGGACTCATTTTGGCCCGTTTTTCCGGATCGGCAACCAAACCTTTCCAGCCGGTCAAATCCTTGCCGTTAAACAACGGCACGAATCCTTCGGGCGCTTCGATTTCCTGTGCTCCCGCGAATGGCGCCGACAAGACAATCGCCACTCCAATCACCACCATCATTTTGTACATGGGAAACTCCTTCCATGCCCTTGCGGGTGTTGAAATGCGGCCTTATTTTTTCTTTGCCACGGATTTCGTCTCTACTTTCAACTCATTGATGGACCAGACGTTTTTCTCATCCGAGCCGGTCTGGACAATATGGATGTGCTGTCCGGTCTTCGGTGTGAAGGCAATCTCGGTTACGGGACCGGCGCCTTTGCCTTCGGCCACCACATCGCCCCAGTTGGACTTGTCGTTCGACACGAACACCTTGTAGCCCCGCGGATAGTCGCCCGCCGACGCCGAGCAGTCGAGCGTAATCTTGCTCACCTCGTACTCGGCGCCCAAATCGAGCGTGTAGGACATATCCGGCTTTTGGGCCGCGCCCGAATGCCAGCGGGTATCCGGCTTGCCGTCGAATGCTTTCGGCGCCTCGCCGGCATTGGCCGAGGCGGTCGCCTTGTAGCCGTTGATCTTGATTTTTTCTGCGGCCAGCGCCGCTTCCTTCTGCAATTCTTCGACGGCCAGGCACGGCTCGACCAGCGCCAATGCGCCCGGTCCGCTCATGCCGCCGAGACCACCCAGCACCATTTTCTTTTCGTCGGGTTTTGCGGCGAGTTTCATAAGTTGCGCATAGGCGTCCAGTTTGGCTTCGGCCGGTTTCCCGGGCAATTCGAGCAGGCGCAACGCGCCGCGCATGGCCACCACGCGGCGAACTTCGTCTTTCGCGTTCTTTTTCACGAGGGCCATGACGGGATCAAGCGCTTCGGCCTTCGGCCAACCTGCCAAGGCGCGAAGGGCCGCTTCGCCGGCTTCATCCTTCTTGTTGGCGGCCTTGGAAACGGCATCAAGGCCGCTGTTCGCGCCGATCTGGCCCAGAACGGTATAAAAAGAGGCTTTGGCCGTCTGCGATTTGGCTTTCGGCAGCGCCGCAAGGACACCATCCGACTGTCTCGTTTCGTCGGCAATGGTCTTGGACGCGGCGACGACGGCCTTTTCGGCTTCCCGGCGCGCGTTGTCGCCCTGCACCGAAATCAGCAACTCGACCAGCGCCGGAACATCCTTCTCGCCGGCCAGAACGCCCAGCGTCTTGAACGATTCGGCGCGGACGCCTTCATCGGCATCCTTGGCCGTTTCAAGCAGCACGGGAACCGTGGCCATCGCATTGCGCGCACCCAGACTGCGGATCAGTTCCGTGCGAACAGCCGCGTCGCCCTTCTTTATCTCGGCCACGATGGCGTCGTCCACATCCGTGCCGCGCAGTTGATCGAGACTGCCGCGGGCGGCGTCCTTCTCGGCCTTGTCCGCCGAGGTTGCCGCCTTGGCCAAATCCGGCACCGAGGCCGCACCGCCCAGTTTGCCCGTGGCCGCCAGCGCCGCCACGCGGACGCCGTGATCGCCGCTCTTGGCGGCGGCATTCACCGCACCCAGCGCCGCCGGGTCACCGCGATCCGCCAGCGCCGCCAGCAAAAGCGCCTGCCCCACGCCATCGAGTTTGCCCATGGCGCCCGCAAAGGCTTCCGTGGCCGCCGATCCTTTGAAATTGCGCACAAAGGGGAGTGCGGCCGCGCGAAGGAACGTGTCCGCGCCGGTCAACGCTTCGACAACCAGCGGAAGACCCGCGTCGCCCAATGCCGCGACACGCCCGTTGAACGCCGCCACGCGCAGGTTCGCCGCTTTTTCACTGTTGAAAATTGCCTCGTACCGTTTCGCGGCGCCGGCATTGTCGCCCGCCGCGCGCATTTTGTCCGCGCACAACAAATAGGCGTCCGCCCATGCGCAGCCCAATTCCGGCGCAAGCCCCTTCTTTACGCCATCCAGCGCATTTACGGCCTTTTCCCCGCCAATGCGGCCCAACGCCGCCAGCGCGGCTTCCGCGACGGCCTTGTCTTTGTCGGTGGCCAAGGGCGCCAGCGCCTTGACCGCCGCTTCGCATCGCCGTACCCCAAGCGAGTTCACGATGCCGATTTTCACCATGCCCTTTGCGCCGGCCAGCGCGTTGAGCAGCGCCTTGTCCGCCGCTTCGCCCGGAATGCGTTCGAGGGCGTAACGGGCCATGTCGGATGTCTCTTTGGAGCCGAGCATGCCCGCCAGAACGGGAACCGCCGACTCGTCGGCGAAAAGAGACAGTTCCCGGCAGGCAAACTGCTTCGCGTCGAGCGTCGCCTTGCCCTTCAGGATGGCCAGCAGCCTGTTTTGCAGATCCTTGCGCGCCTCGGCATTGCCCTGTGAATCCCGCACGGCGTCGGACACGACCGTCAAGCATTCGCGGCTCTGGCCGAATTCATACGACGGCACGGCCTTCAGCGCATCGTCCAGCGAAGCCGCCTGCGCGAAACACACCGCGGGCAACCACAACCCCAGCACCCATGCGCCCGCCATGAAACCCATTACACTCTTGCGTCTCATCGTTTTCTCCTTCACGACCGGTTCCGTAACCTGTCTTTATGCTTTCGACCGGCAAGTCCTTCACATGGATTTGCCGGTCCGTTTCCAAGGATTCGCGGGACAGGCCGTCCAGCCTGTCCACGTTTTGCAAATGAAAGGGTTTTTCCCGGAAAAGACGGTGCAATGGAAATACTCTTGTTGCGCCCTTTCAGGGCTGTACAAATACCATATGCCGATTTTCCCAGGGCGTTGCCCTGGGCTGAAATGTCGCTGCCCCTTCGGGGCGTCAAATCAAAACACAAATCGTGCAAAGTCCAAGAACAGACTAAACCGTCTGGCCTGCATTTCACAAAGCGGACATGTCGCCACTGCAGCCAACGTGACGGCGGCCGGGTTTGACGGGTCCGGCCTGAAAGGCCGCGGACATGACGCTGCCGCCGATCGCTTGCAAAAATCCGGGTTTGACGGGTCCGGCCTGAAAGGCCGCGGACATGACGCTGCCGCCGATCG
>DAOTMJ010000031.1:0-33819 GCA_035450225.1 Candidatus Hydrogenedentota bacterium | reverse complement strand
CTTGCAAAAATCCGGGTTTGACGGGTCCGGCCTGAAAGGCCGCGGACATGACAGCCCAGGGCAACGCCCTGGGAAATGGGCATTATAATATGATAACAAGCCCTGAAAGGGCGTAACATCATACCAACTCCACATGGGACAGTCTGGTTTACGCATCGAATCCTGGAAACTTTTCGTTTCATGCCCATGGTTTTTTATCAAGTTTCCCACGGACTGCGATCCGGGCGCGACAACAACCGGTTGGCTTCGTCGTCGCCGATGAATCGCTCCGCCACGGGGTCCCATTTCAACCGCCGGTTCAATTGATGGCTAATATTCCCCAACTGGCATATCGTCGAAGTCCGGTGTCCGGCCTCGACGTCAGCGATGCAACGCTCCCGCGTTTTCACACACTCCAGAAAATCCGTGCGATGATCGCGGTGTCGGCACAGGCGCACATCGCCCGGCCCCAATTTCGCCTGAAGGAGTTGCGGCGGATCCGCGCGCAGAAACCCGCGGCTCACCATAATCTTGCCTTTCGTGCCATGAAACACGCAGTCTGCCTCGCCGCCGTGATACATCGGCAGACCGTTGGCGTAGAGGAACGTCATGCGCTTGACGTCCTTGCCGTCCGGAGGGATGACCTCAACCGGTCCGCTGCCATCCATGTCGAGCGCCCACTGCGCAATGTCGAAATGGTGCGCGCCGAAATCGCTGAACCCGCCGCCCGCGTAATCGCGGTAGCTTCGCCAGTTCGGAAATCCGGGGAAGTTCATCGGGCACAACTCGGAACTGTACGGCCGCCACGGCGCGGGACCCAGCCATGCGTCCCAATCGAGCGTCGGCGGCGCCGGTTCCGGCGGCAGGCTGTGGGTGTCTATCGGAAATCCGCCGATGCCGATATCAATGCTGGTTAGATCGCCGATGACCTTGTTGCGCACGAGTTCCGCCGCCCGGGAAAAGTAATTGTCGTATTCGGAACGCTGCTGGCTTCCGGTCTGAAACACGCGTCCGTAGCGCCGCACCGCGTCAACCACCGCGCGGCCGTCGGCGATGAAGCGCGTCATCGGCTTTTCGCAGTAAATGTCCTTGCCGGCCTTGGCGGCCAGAATCGCCGGGATCGCGTGCCAGTGATCGGGGGTTGCAATGCAAACCGCGTCAATATCCGGGCGCGCCAGCAGTTCGCGGAAGTCGCGATACAGGGCGCATCCCTTGTAGTTCGCGCGGTCGCTCTGGTTGGCATAATGCGATTCGACCGCATTCTTTGCCTTTTCAAGACGTCCCGTCTCGACATCGCACACGGCGATCACCTGGACATCCGGACGGCGCTTGAATGCCTCGACGTGCGATTCGCGGCCCAGTTTGCCCACGCCGATGAATCCCATGCCGATTCGGTTGCTTGGCGCGACGTTCCCGTCCGCGCCCAAAACAGACGAGGGCACGATCGCCGGAAACAGTGCCGCCATGGCCGACCGTTTCAAAAATCCCCGCCGGGTCACGCAATTGTCCCGCATAGCCGCTCCTTGCCTGTTTTAAAACCCTGCAAAGAAATTCATGGTTGCAATCGCAACACCCAAATTTCACGCCAAATGCCACGGCGCGCGCATCGCGCGCATCCGTTTTCGATCAGCCTCGTCGTCGCCGATAATGCGTTCCGCGACGGGATCCCATTTAATTTTACGTCCGAGTTGCATTGCGATATTGCCCAAATGCGCAATCGTGATTGCCCGGTGGGCGACTTCGATCGGCGTAATCGTCTGCGCGCGCGACTTGATGCAGTCCAAAAAATTGTCCATGTGATCCAGGCTCTTGTACAAATGGATGTCGTTGGGCCCCCACTTGGTTTGCAGCAGCGACTTCGGTTCCGCGTCAATGCCGCCCCGGTCCACCCATACCCAGCCTTCCGTGCCTTTCCATAATGCGCCGCCCCGGTTTTTGTTGGACACGATCATCGTGAAACCGTCCGGCGCCACGGGCGACGCCCCCGGCGCATACTTGCACGTGAACCGGTAATTCGTTGCGGCGTTGTACAGCCCTTCCCGGGGATATTCCCCCGTTCCCTCGACTTCTACCGGGCCGGTATACTCCGTGCCCATGCCCCAATTCGCGATATCGCAATGGTGCGCGGCCCAGTCGGTCAATTGGCCGCCCGAATAGTCGAGAATCCAGCGGAAATTCCAGTGGCAACGCTTTTCGGTATAGGGGGCCTCGGGAGCCGGTCCCAGCCAGAAGTCGTAATCGAAGCCATCCGGTACGGGCATCGGCGGCTGCGGCTCAATGCTGGGTCCCGTCGGCAGGCCGACCTCGACCGTGTGCACCGTGCCGATACGGCCGTTGCGCACCAGTTCGCAGGCAAACCGGAAATGCTGCTGCGATCGCTGCCAACTGCCCGTTTGCCACACGCGCCCGAAATGATGGACCGCGTCGCACATCGCGCGGCCTCCCTCGATCGTCAGTGAAAGCGGTTTCTCGGCGTAGATGTCCAGGCCGCGCCGCGCTGCGGCTATCGCGGGAATCGCATGCCAATGGTCCGGCAGGGCGATGGACACCGCGTCGAGATCGGTCCGCGCCAATAATTCACGGAAATCGTTGTACTCCGCGCAGTCCGTGTTTCCGTAGCGATCATCCACGATTTTCTTGGCCGCGAGACGGCGCGAACGGTCCACGTCGCACACGGCCACGACCTGCACGCGTTTCCCATGTTCCAAGAAACTGCGCATGTTGCCCGTGCCTTGGCTGCCCGTGCCGATGCAGCCGATCACCACCCGGTTGCTCGGCGCCACCGAACCATCCGCGCCGAGGACCGACGGAGGAATAAGATAAGGAAATGCTGCCGCGCCGCCCGCCGCCGCAACCGTTTTTCTGAGGAAGTCGCGCCGGCTGCAACCTTTGTTGTGCGCGCCCTGCCGTTTGCCCTGTCGGTTCATCATGCTGTCTCCTTGCCGCTTCCGGCCTGGATGTCCCCGCCGTGCGTCCGGCGAAAACACGCCGCCGCGATGTCAACATCAACGGCGCTGTTTTCACCGCGACGCCCGCACATCGCATGGATGTCGCAAACAAAGAGACTATAATGCGACAAATGCCGTCTAATATCAACCCCGTCACAATCCGCACGTAACGGGGAGGGTTGGCGTCCTCGCCGACCGGTATTTACGCAAAAAATCCTTGATTTAGCAGGTCAACCCGGAGCGGTGTGCGAGGACGCTCGCCCGCCCAAACATCAAGAACTTCGCAATCATGCCTCTTCCGCTGAGATGCGGCCCTTACGGGATGTAACGCACCCGGCCGCATCTTATGTGCGGATCGCATACCCCGCCGAATGCGTTTGTTTCCGGACAATAAGGGTCTCTATACTTTGACGGCGCGCCGGGCCGGCGCGAACGTTGAACCGGATACCACGAACGGACGGGAGAAATTACGTGCACGGATTCGCTCATGATGCCGGGGGGGTGTTCCATCCCGCCAGCGCGCCGGATTTTCTGCCGCCGGCGCAGTTGCGGGCGTTGCAATTGCACCGGCTTCAAGTCATTGTCAAGCGGGCGTACGATCATGTGGCGCTGTTCCGCGCCCGAATGGACGAACGCGGCGTCAAGCCGGAACATATCCAATCCCTGCAAGATGTCGCCCTTTTGCCGTTCACGGTCAAGGCCGACCTTCGCGACACCTATCCCTTTGGACTTTTCGCCAGCCCGATGAGCGAAGTGGTGCGCCTCCATGCATCGAGCGGCACGACCGGCAAGCCGATTGTCGTGGCTTACACGCAGGAGGATATCCGCGTGTGGGCCAGCGTGATGGTGCGATCGTTCGCGGCCTGTGGACTGGGCCGTGGCGACATCATCCAGAACGCCTACGGTTACGGATTGTTTACGGGCGGACTCGGCGCGCACTACGGCGCGGAGGCCCTGGGCGCGACGGTCATACCGGTTTCCGGCGGCAACACGGATCGCCAGATTATGATTATGCAGGATTTCGGCGTTACGGCGATCTGCTGCACGCCGAGTTATTTCCTTCACCTGATCGAACGGGCCGGCGAAATGGGCGTTGACCTTCGCAAACTGCCCCTGAAGGCCGGCGTTTTCGGAGCGGAGCCGTGGACCGAGGACATGCGCCGGCGCATCGAACCCGCGGCGGGCATCAAGGCGTTCGATATTTACGGCTTGTCCGAGATTATCGGGCCGGGCGTCGCCAACGAGTGCATGCACCAGGCCGGCCCGCACATTTTCGAGGACCATTTTTTGGCCGAGATTATCCATCCGGAAACACTCGAAGTCCTGCCGGACGGCGAGGAAGGGGAACTGGTGCTGACGACGCTCAGCAAATGGGCCATGCCGATGATCCGGTACCGGACACGCGACATTACCGCGCTCGATGCCGAACCCTGCCGGTGCGGGCGCACCATCCGGCGCATCCGGCGCATCGGACGCCGAAGCGACGACATGTTCATCATCCGCGGCGTCAACGTGTTTCCATCGCAAATCGAGGCCGCGCTGCTGAAAGCCGAAGGCACGTTGCCGCACTATCAAATCGTCCTGACGCGCGACAAGGGACTCGATCACGTCGAAGTGCAGGTCGAAGTCACCGCCGAAGTCTTCAGCGACACGGTGGGTGCGCTCGAACGGCTTCGCACGCAGATCGGCCAGGCCATCGAACACATCCTGGGCATCCGCGTGCAGGTGACGCTCGTGCAGCCGCGCACGATTCAGCGCAGCGAGGGAAAGGCAAAACGCGTGATTGACAAGCGGCGGATCTGAAAAGCATAACGCAAAGGCGGCGCGCCGGCTTCGGCGCGCCCCGGAAGGAAAGGCCATGCCATGTTGATTCATCAGTTGTCGTTGTTTTTGGAAAACAAGCCCGGTCGCCTGATCGAACCGTGCCGGGCCTTGGCGGAGGCCGGTGTCAATATCGCAACGCTGTCGCTGGCGGACACCCGGCAGTTCGGCATCCTGCGGCTGATTGTCAACGATTGGCAAAAGGGCAAGGAGGCGCTCGAACAGGCGGGATTCGTCGTGTCCGTCACGGAAGTCGTTGCCACAGAAATCGCGGACCGGCCCGGCGGACTGGCCGATGTGCTTGAAATCATCGAAAAAGGCCGCATCAACATCGAATACATGTACGCCTTTGCGTCCCGCAGCAACAACAAGGCCGTGCTTGTGTTCCGGTTCGATAAACCCGCCGCCGCCGTCGAACTCCTGTGCGCAAAAGGTGTGAATGTAATCGGCGTCGAAGACGACGAACCCGACGAGCATTGAGAGGCAAGGCGTCCGAAATCGTTTTTTGACTTGCAACCTTTCATCTCTTGTGGTAATATTAAGTTACACTCTCTGTCAAAAAAAACGCATTCCGCATGAAAACAGAGCGGAAAGCGAGAGTATTATCTTGACAAAGCCTGTGGTTTGTGGTTAAATGACGAAGCAAAGAGTTATAGTGTCAATGTCTCGGATGTAGGGTACGGTTTGAGCGGAAAAAGAGGAGATGACCAAAATGAAAAAAATGATGGTGTTGACGCTGGCGGTTGCCTTGGCAACCCTTGGCGGCTCTGCGTTTGCGCAGGGGAAAGTGTGGGACGATCTGTCGTGGTGGGGTCAGAGCGGGGCAACACCGGCTCCGGTGAAGGATTGCACGCGTTCCGGTTATTGGTGGTGGCCGACGGAACCCAAGTCGAACGCCGATGATTCGGAACTGTGGGGCAACCGCGGCGTAGTGTACGCCCAGTACACCGAGAAGGTCGAGCCTCCGGCGCCCGCGCCCGCACCGCCGCCGCCTGCTCCGCCGGTCAAGGTAAGCCGCCAGAAACCGGTCTTCAATCACGTGCTGTTCGATTTTGACAAGTCCGTGCTGAAGCCGGAAGGTAAAGCCGCGACGGATGAAGTGATCAAGAGCCTTAAAGAACACGAGAAAGACACCGTGCTTATCGAAGGTCACACGTGCAACATCGGCGCCGCGGACTACAACATGGGTCTGGGCCAGCGCCGCGCGGATTCCGTGAAGAAGTACATGATCGAGCAGGGCATTGCCGAATCCCGCATCACGACGAAGAGCTTCGGCCTGACCCAGCCGGCCGTGCCGAACGACACCCCCGAGCACCGCAAGCTGAATCGTCGCGCGGTATTTGACATTACCGTCGTGGATTGACGATAGACCACATGAAGGCATGACGCGGCATGGCCGCGTTTGAAAAGAAGACGAACCGCCCCGTGCGCGTGCGCGGAGGCGGTTTGTCTTTTTACTGGGGAAACCACCGTCGTGTCGAACCCTAGGGAATTGGAAACGCTTCTCGATACTTACCTCGAAGCGGCCGTGTTCGAGATGGGCCTGAGCGAGAGGACGGTGGCCGCCTATGCGGCGGATCTGCGCGCCTATGTTTCGCATCTTGCGGCGCGTGGCGTCAAATCGGCCAACGCTGTGGATCGCGCGGCGGTGTTGGATCATTTGACGACCCTGCGCGACGCCGGCCTCTGTGCGCGATCCATAACCCGGCATTTGAGCGCCATCCGTCGTTTTCATGCCTTTCTGCACCAAGAACGGCTGTCGGAAACCAACCCCCTTGCCGGGCTCGATTCCCTGCATCTTGCCCGAACGCTTCCCAAAAATTTGTCCGAACAGGAAATCGAACGGATGATTGCCGCCGTGTCGCCCGGGGATCCGGACGGCATCCGCAATGCCGCCATTCTTGAACTTTTCTATTCCTGCGGCCTGCGCATCAGCGAATTGGCGACACTTCCCCTGCGTGACGTGGCCTTGGCCGAATCGCTTGTGCGGGTGCGCGGGAAAGGATCAAAAGTACGGCTGGTGCCCCTCGGCGAACGGGCGATTGCGCGGGTGCAGGCATGGCTGCGCGTGCGCGTGGAAAAGCAAAATGTCCGGAGTGACACGCTCTTCCTGTCCAAACACGGCAAGCGCATGAGCCGGACGAGCATCTGGGCCATCGTAAAACGTTATGCCCGCCTTGCGAACATTTCCAAAAACGTTTCGCCCCATACGCTGCGCCATTCCTTTGCGACGCATCTGCTTGACCATGGCGCCGATCTCCGGGCCGTGCAGGAAATGCTCGGCCATGCCGACATCGCCACCACGCAAATCTATACCCATGTCAGCGCCGAACGCCTTCACAGGGCCCACAAGGAATTTCATCCCCGGTCGTAGCCGCGTGGGCAATCCGCCCCGGCTGCGCGTTTGACAGACCGGCGGTGGGTTGTTAGAATAACCGCCAGTGTTGAGAATAGCCTTCGGGACAGGGTGCGATTCCCGACCGGCGGTAAAGTCCGCGAGCGTGCAAGCGCTGATCCGGTGCAATTCCGGAACCGACGGTACAGTCCGGATGGGAGAAGGCCGCGCGATAGCTTTGTCCCGGAGGCGGTGTGTCTTTCGGGACGATTTTGTTTATGGCGAGCGATCGCGAGTTTATGCAGCGTGCGCTGGAACTGGCCGCGCAGGGCCGGGGCCGGACCAGTCCGAACCCGATGGTTGGCTGCGTCGTCGTGCGCGACGGCCGGATCGTCGGCGAGGGTTTCCATGCCAGGGCCGGCGCACCGCACGCCGAAGTTCACGCCATCAAGGCGGCGGGAGACGTCCGTGGCGCGACGTTGTACGTTACATTGGAACCGTGTTGTTTCCATGGCCGCACGCCGCCCTGCACGGACCTGATCATCAAGCACAAGCCGGCACGGGTCGTTGTGGCGATGCCGGATCCCAATCCAAAAGTGGCGGGCGAAGGCATTTTCCAGTTGCGCAACGCGGGTATCGAGGTTGAAGTGGGATTGTTTGAGGACGCGGCGCGGCGGCTCAATGAGGCCTTCTGCAAGCATATTGTCACGCGGATGCCGTTTGTCATTGCGAAGTGCGGCATGTCGCTCGACGGCAAGATTGCCACGCGGACCGGCGATTCGCGATGGGTCACGAGCGAGGCGGCGCGGCATAGGGTTCACGAACTGCGCAATGAAGTGGATGCGATTCTCGTGGGCAGCCGGACTGTCATGTTGGACGATCCGAGTCTGACCACGCGCCTTGAATCCGGCAAGACGAAAGATCCGATCCGCGTGATTCTCGACGCGGACGATTATCTCGATCCGCGCGCACGGGTATTCCACCTCGAAAGCAAGGCGCCGACGTGGATTGTTGTGCCCGATGATCGGACTATTCCCGGCGCGGACGAGACGATTCACATCCCGTCGGGACCCGGCGGACTCGATATGCGCCATCTCATGCGCGAACTGGGCGCGCGTGATGTCGTGTCCGTCCTGATTGAAGGCGGCGGTACAACGATCGCCTCCGCCTTCGAGGCGGATCTCGTGGACAAAGTGCTTTTTTTCGTGGCGCCGAAAATCGTTGGCGGGCGGGACGCCATCACGGCCGTCGAAGGCGAAGGCGTTGCCCGCATGGCGGACGCAATTCCGCTCGAACACATGCGCGCGACGCCCGTGGGCGAGGACATTCTCATTGAAGCATACGTGCGGAGATCCTGAATCATGTTTACGGGACTGATCGAGGAAATCGGCGCGGTCTTAAGGCGGCCCGGCACAGAACTCGCCATCATGGCCAAAACCATCCTCGAAGGACTCCGTCCCGGCGACAGTGTCGCCATTGACGGTGCGTGCATGACGGTTACGGGCATCCACGGCGATCACTTTATCGTACAGGTTTCGCCGGAATCGTTTGCTCGGACCACGCTCGCTCGTCTTCGCCCCGGCGACGCGGTCAATCTCGAACGGGCCATGGCCGCGGGCAGCCGGTTCGGCGGCCACTTTGTGCTGGGTCATGTTGATGGGGTCGGACGAGTCGCGGCGATTCAGGATCAGGGTGAGTTTTCCCTGTGGCGGTTTCAAGCGCCGGACGACGTGGCGCGCTACCTCGTTCCCAAGGGATCAGTGGCCGTCAACGGGATCAGCCTGACCGTGATCGAACCGGCGGGCGACACTTTCGGCGTGGCGGTCATTCCCACGACGTTGAAACAAACGACGCTGGGCATGAAACGCCCCGGCGACGCGGTCAATCTCGAAGCCGATGTGATCGGCAAGCACATATACCATTACGTGAAGGGAAACAGCGGACGGAAGGATCTCGACGTGGATTTTCTGTCACGACACGGATTCGCCTAGCAGGCAGGGAGCCGTAAACGGATGTTCGCACCGATACCCGAAATACTCGAAGAATTGCGCGCGGGACGCATGATCATCCTCGTGGACGACGAGGATCGCGAAAACGAGGGCGATCTGACCATCGCGGCGGAAAAAGTTACGCCCGAAATCATCAATTTCATGGCCAGGCATGCGCGCGGCCTGATTTGCCTCGCCTTGACACCCGAGCGCATCGAGGAACTACAACTGCCGCCAATGTCGCCGGACAACACCTCGCGATTTCAGACGGCGTTTCATGTTTCAATCGAAGCCGCGACCGGCGTCACGACCGGTATCAGCGCACACGACCGGGCAAGGACAATTCAGGTTGCGGTGGATCCGAAGAGCCGGCCGGAGGACCTCGTGCGGCCCGGCCACGTGTTTCCGCTGCGCGCCCGCGAAGGCGGGGTACTCGTCCGTACGGGCCAGACCGAAGGGTCGGTGGACCTTGCGCGCATGGCCGGGCTGATTCCCGCCGGCGTCATCTGCGAAATCATGAACGACGACGGCACAATGGCGCGCGTGCCGCAACTGATCGAATTCGCGCGGGAGCACAATATCAAGATCTGCTCGATTCAGGATATCATTGAATACCGCCGCCGCACGGAGCGGCTCGTGCGCCGAATCGCCGAAACGCGCCTGCCCACCGAATACGGCACGTTTCGCCTGCTGGCGTACGAAACGGACATAGACGACGCGCATCACCTCGCCTTGGTCAAGGGCGAGATCGCGCCGGACAAGGACATCCTCGTCCGCGTGCATTCCGAATGTCTCACCGGCGACGCATTTCATTCAATGCGCTGCGACTGTGGCGCGCAATTGCACGAGTCGCTGCGCATGATCGAGCGGGAAGGCTGCGGCGTCCTGGTCTATATGCGCCAGGAAGGCCGCGGCATCGGGCTTGCCAACAAGATCAAGGCCTACGCCTTGCAGGATCAGGGACTCGATACCGTCGAGGCCAACGTCCATCTTGGATTCGATCCCGACCCGCGCGAATACGGCATCGGGGCGCAGATTCTGGTGGACCTCGGCGTCAAACACATGCGTCTCATGACCAACAATCCGGTCAAGCGCGCCGGACTTGAAGGATACGGGTTGCACATTTCCGGGCGTGTGCCCATCGAGGTTCCGCCGAACGATATCAACGAGCGGTACCTGCGAACCAAGAAGGAAAAGATGGGGCACCTGATATTGTAAAGATGAAGAACGAAGGAATTGCGGATTGAGGATCCGACCGATCCGACCGATCGGGCGGATCCCCTGAAGCCTGTAGCCTAACGCGGCTCAGCCGCAATGCCTCAATCAAGGATATGATTCATTTGTCCGCAACTTCTGTGTACCAGGCACAGAAGTTGCGGACAAAGAAACTAATTCAAGGAGAGAAACATGCCGAAGACATTGGAAGGCAAGCTCGTATCGTCGGGCAAAAAGTACGGAATCGTCGTGGCGCGGTTCAATGAATTCATTTCGAGCCGGTTGCTGGGCGGCGCGCTCGATGCGATGGCGCGGCACGGGGTGAAGGACAGCGAAATCACCGTGGCATGGACGCCCGGATCGTTCGAGATCCCGATCGTGGCGAAGAAGATGGCCGAATCGGGCAAGTACGATGCCGTCATCGCGCTCGGCGCCGTCATTCGGGGCAACACGCCGCATTTCGACTACGTCGCGAGCGAGGTGTCGAAGGGCGTTGCGCAGATCGGCCTGGCCACCGGCGTGCCGGTGCTGTTCGGCGTGTTGACGACCGAAACCATCGAGCAGGCCATCGAACGCGCCGGGACCAAGTCGGGCAACAAGGGTTTCGACGCCGCCGTGGCCGCCATCGAAATGGTCAACCTCATGGAGCAGATCTGACGTGCCCGATCCACGCATCCGCCGCAAGGCGCGCGAACGGGCGCTGCAATTCCTGTTTGGTCTCGACTTTACCAACAACCCGTGGGAACCCGCCGCCGCCCTGTTCTGGGAATTCGAACCCACCCGGGCCAGCGTCCGCCATTACGCCATGACGCTGATCCGCGGCGTTTGCGAACAACGCGAGACCCTCGACGAGGCCATCGCCGGCGCCATCGAGAAGTGGACGCCCGAACGTGTCGGGCGCATCGAGCGAAACATCATCCGCATTGCCCTGTACGAGATGCGCCACGCGGAGGACGTGCCCCCGGCCGTCGCCATCAACGAGGCCATCGAGCTGGCCAAGACCTTTGGCGCCGAGGACGCGCCCCGATTCGTCAATGGCATTCTCGATCGCCTGCGTTCATCGGGCGATTCCCCGCCGGGCAAGCGGAATACGCCCGTGGATTCCGCATGAGATAAAGGATGGAACGAGGGGCCATGTGCGCTTGCGCGGTTCACGGCATGGGGCGGGCGGCTTGGCCGGCGGGAGCATGATTTCGTGAAACAAGGAGTGACCCTGCGCAGCGTGCTGATCGGCCTCGTGCTGATCCCCGCGAACGCGTTTTGGGTCGTGCTCACGGAGATCATGTGGCTGTCGGGGCAGCCCGCGACCATCAGCCTGTTCTACAACGTCATCTTCATCCTCGTGCCGATTGTCGTCATAAACATGGGCGTAAAGCGTTTCCGCCCGCATTGGGCGCTCCAGCCTCCGGAAATCCTTGTCGTCTACACGATGCTGAGCCTGGGCACGGCGATGTGCGGCGTGGACCTGATCACGATTCTCGTGCCGATCATGTCGCATCTGCACCGCTACGCGCCCGTCGAAGGCCGGTACGCCGAAATCATGCGCCACCTGCCCGATTGGCTCGTCGTCAGCGATCCCGTTGCGCTCGAAAGCACATACGTCGGCCAGGAGTCCATCTACAAATACGCCAATTGGCGTCCCTGGCTCGGCCCGGTGGCGTGGTGGTCGGCGTTCATCATGGCCCTCTGCGCCGTCATGTGGGGCATCAACCTGATCCTGCGCCGCCAATGGACTGAAAACGAAAAACTGTCCTATCCCATCATCCAGGTGCCGATGATCCTTGCGTCAGAGCCCGAACGGCTGTTCCGTAACCGGCTGTTCTGGACTGGCTGCCTGATCGCGGGTTCGATCGATGTCGTGAACGGCCTGCACGTGCTGTACCCGCTCTTTCCGAAATTTCCGGTGGTCTACATCGTCAACATCCAGAGTTTCTTCCCCGAACGCCCCTGGAGCGACATGGGCTGGACATGGGTCTCGCTGTATCCGTTCGCGATCGGCATGGCCTTTCTGATGCCCACGGACCTTGCCTTTTCGTGCTGGTTTTTTTACATCTTCTGGAAATTGCAGCGCGTCGGCGCGGCCTACATCGGCATGCACGGCATGCCCGGTTTTCCCTTTATCGCGGAACAGACCGCGGGCGGTTATTATGCGATTGCGCTGATCGCCCTCTGGGTTACAAGGCGGCGCCTCGTCCGCGCGGCGCGCATGTTCATGGGGCGCGCGGTCGAGCGCGAGGCGCCCGGCGAGCGGGGCGAAACGCGGATGGCCGCCTTGCTGATATCGGGCGGCATGGCGTTTCTGATCTGGTTTTGCCTGCGGGCGGGCATGTCCCTATGGATTACAATCGCCCTGTTCGGACTGTTTTTCCTCATTTCCCTCGCGATTACCCGCATGCGCGCCGAACTGGGCCCGATCTCCCACGATCTCCATCATGTCGGGCCGCAACTACAGATTCTCAAGTTCATCGGCTCGACGGAAATGCCCAAGGCCTACCCAAACGACACCGTCATGTTCGGTTTCTTCAATTTCTTCAACCGCGCCTATCGATCGCATCCGATGCCGCACGGACTCGAGGCGTTCGCCATCGCCGAACGCCTCAAATTCAGCCATTTGCATTATTTGGCGGCCATGTGGGTGGCCATCCCCGCCGGGATTCTTTCGGCTTTTTGGGCGATGTTGTGGCTGCTGAACAAGTACGGCGCGACGCAGACCATCGGCCCCGGCGAATGGTTCGGACGCGAGACGTGGATCGAAGTGGACCGCTGGTTCACCGCGCCGGAGGCCACCCAGATGGCCCCCACCTATGCCATTTTGATCGGCCTCGGGTTTTCGCTGGCGTTGGCCGCGCTACGGATGGCTTTCCGCTGGTGGCCGCTGCATCCAGTCGGATACGCCATCAGCGGTTCATGGTCCATGGACCAACTCTGGGCGGCTGTCATGGTCGCATGGCTGATCAAGGCGCTCCTGCTCAAATACGGCGGCGCGAGAGCCTACAAACCCGCTGTGCCGTTCTTCGTGGGACTCATCATCGGCGAATTCATGGTCGGAAGTTTCTGGAACCTCTATGGGGTTATCATGGAAGTGCGCGTGTACCATTTCTGGCCATACTGACGCGCCGTTCGTGATCGTATTCGTGCTCCTGCTCGTGCTCGTGTTCGTCATCGTGCTCGAAACAAAAAGAAACTCATTTTCATCCTCCACGGGGGAGATCCGAGGTCTCATGATAACTCGTAATCGTATTCCTACTTGAAGTACCCTCTGATCGCTCCACAATGAGCGCGAGCACGAGCAGGAAGGGAGGAGGTAGATACTGTGAAAACGTTCCAACGGATAGGCATTGCGTGCTGTCTTTCGATGATCGGCGGCGTGGCAACGGCGGAACAATCAGTGGCGGGTCTTGTGCATGCCGGACTGCCCGGCGAAGACGACGCGCTGGTCGCGGCATTGTCGAAGACCATCGAACGCGCCGGATACGCTGTCCAGGAACTCGATGCCGGCGCGTTGTGCGACGGGAAACGGCTCGACGCATCCACGCTCGATCTCCTCGTGCTGTCGAACGCGGCGGTGCTGCCCGCCGCATCGGTGGCGCCGATCCGTTCGTACCTCGAATCGGGCGGCGATATCATCGCGCTGAACGCCCCGCTCTGGCGGACGATGCTGATACGTCCCAAGGGCACGTGGATGACCGCGGATCAATACGCCATTGATTCGCTGGCCGAACCGCCGGATCGTGCGTTGTTCACGTTCCTGCCGGACGAAATCGCGTCATGGCAGCGTGCGTTTTTCCCGGAGGACGCACAAGCCGTGTATGAAAGCGTCGCGGAAGGACCTGTTTCCGGCGCGCGATCGCTGCACGCCGTGGTCGAGAATCTCACCAACTGGGACAATTTCGGCCCGTCCCATCTCGACGCGGCGTTTCCAGAAGGCCACACGCTGACCGTCTTTTGCGCGAAGGGCGGACCGCAGACGCGCAGTCTCGCGGTCGAATGGCAGGAAAAGGACGGTTCGCGCTGGATCGCGACGGTTCCGCTGAGCACCGAGTGGCGGCGCTACGTCCTTGCGCCGGACGATTTCAAGTACTGGGAGAGCAATCCCGCGCGCGCCAATGGCAAGCTCGACCCGTCGAACGTCATGCGCGTGAACATCGGACTCGCGTTCACGCATACCGGCCAAGTGGCCGGGCGCCACGAGTATTGGGTTTCGGCCTTCGGCACGGCGGCGCTCACGCCGGAACGGGAAGCGGCGCTCGCCAAGCCCCAACTCCCGCCGATGGACCTGATCGCGCCCACCTACAAGTTCTTCGATTCGCGCGGCGTTGCGCGGCTTTATGCACGCGGCGATCAGAAGATCATTACGGACGCCGCGTTCGCTGTCCCTGCCGTGATTCGCTCCATACAGCCGCGGCCCGGCGGCGGCGGCTTCGACAAGGGTCGCGCATGGCGATGGATTCCACTGATCGAAACCGCCTCGGCGGACGGCGCGTGGCGCGGCGCGCCCGCCGCGTTGATGGCGCATGGCGACGGCCCGTGGAAAGGTGGCCAATGGGCCTCGTTCGGGATTGAGGATCCAGCGTGGTACAAGACCGAAGCCGCGTTATCGGCCATCGGGAGCATCGCCCGAACGATGAATCGCGGTGTCTATTTGATGGATGCCGGCGCGAATTTCCACACCTATTTCGAGGATCAGGCGCTATTGCTCGGCGCGCGGGTGGCGAATATTCAGGCGACCGATCCGGTCGGTTGCGTCGTGCGCATCAGTGCCGCCGACGCCGACACCAGCCAAGTCGTTTTCGCCCAGGAATGGCCGGTTGCCGTCGGCGCGGGAGGCGAAGCGCGTGTGTCCATGGCGTGGAAACCCGACGCATGGCCGGCAAACGGATTCAAGGTGACCGCGCAACTTGTCCTGGACGGCGCGGTCGTTGACGAAGTGTCGCACGAGGCGCACGTGTGGCGTCCGAAGCCGAACCCGTCGTTTATCACGGTGGCGAACGGCGATTTCATGCTCGACGGCAAACGCTGGCGCGCACACGGCGTCAATTACATGCCGTCTTCGGGCATCGGCACGGAGGACGGCTCCTATTTCGAGCAGTGGCTCGGCGCGCGTTCCTACGACCCGGAAATCGTCGAGCGCGACCTGCGCCATTGCAGGGACATGGGCCTCAATTCCGTCAGCATTTTCATCTACACACAGTCCGTGGCCGCGCAGAACCTGCTCGACATCCTCCGGCGGCTCGACGCGCTCGGCATGAAGGCCAACCTCTCGCTGCGCCACGCCACCATCGGCAACTTCAACTGGCCGGGGCTGCAATCCATTATCCAGCATTACCGCTTGTGGCAGAACGACACCGTGTTCGCGTACGACATTGACTGGGAACCGCTCTGGTGGACGCACAAGGAACGCGTCAAATGGGATCGCGAATGGGAGGCCTGGATCCTCGAACGTTACGGCTCCATTGAAAACGCCGAGAAGGACTGGGGCATACCCGCGCCACGCGACGAGTCGGGCGCGATCATGAACCCGCCCGACGACCAACTCCAGAGGGACGGTGACTGGCGCGTCATGGCATCGGCCTACCGCCGATTCCTCGATACGCTCCTCTATTCGAGTTACAACGACATCCGCACGAAGATCCGTGGTATTGACCCGAATCATTTCGTCAGTTTCCGCATGACCGAAACCGCCGACCCCACCATGAACTGGGGCGGCGTGTTGTCCTACGACCTCCCGTATCTCGCGGCGGCCGTGGATCTCATCGAGCCGGAAGGCTACGGCCGCATCGGCGATTGGGAAAAGATCAAGCCCGGCTGGTTCCAGTATGAATACGCGCGGCTGTGGGCGCCGGACAAACCCCTCTTCTGGGCCGAAGCCGGACTTCACGCATGGGACATGGGCACGATGTCCGCGACACCGCAATTGCTTGAACGGCAGGGGGTCTTCTACCGCGACTTTTACCGCATGATCATTTCAAGCGGTGCGGACGGCATCTACTGGTGGTGGTATCCCGGCGGATTCCGCGTCGGCGAGAACAGCGATTACGGCATCATCGAATGCGATGGCACGGATCGCGACGCGACGCGCGCCATCCGCGAACACACGCAACCCCTTCTCGACGGGCCCGACGCGAAAGCCGTGGATTACTGGATTGAAATCGATCGTGACCGCTATGCGAACGGCATCGTCGGCGTCTACGATAATGTAAAAGACGAGTTCTGGAAGGCCATTGACGACGGCAAGACGCCGGGACTCCGCACACCCGGCGCCGGCACGACATCCGCGAATTGCCCGCCGCTGGCCGTCGGCAACGTACCGTGCAACGGCACGAATCCGCCGAAGTATCTCGACGGCGTGTTCGACCGCGTACAGGTGCAGGACAAACAGGGCCGCTGGACGGACGTTGTCAAGGGCGACACTGTCGAAGTCGCCGCCGATCGCCCCGTCCGCGCCCGCGTATCGTTCATCAATCTAGCCGAAGCGACATGGCTCAACGAAGGTGAAGGCGCGGTGGCGGTAGTCGCCCAAGGCGCCGGTAAAATCGAGACCCCGCTTCCGAAACCCGTCGCGCGCACCGAAACCGTTACCGGCCTCGAAGCGATTCTGGCGCCCGAAGGCCTTTCTCACCCCCAAACCGTCACCCTCTTTTTCGACGCGCGCAACCGCACGCCCTTCGGCGAACGGTTCACCGTAACCCTCGCGCCGTAGCGGGCGAATCCAATAATCCGTTCTTCTCTGCTTCTTTTTTCCCAGCGAAAAGAAAGAACATGAAAGTGCCGAATTCTCGAACTTTGTAACAGGCTGAAGCATAACCGTTGTGAGCAACACGCTGTTCAACCGGCACACCGGGCTTGCCATCGTGTGCCCGATTACGAACACCGGCCGGGGCTACCCATTTCATGCAGCCGTCGAAACCGCTTCCGTCTTGGCCGGCTGCGTGTAATGGTCGAGCAGATAAAATCCATTGATTTCCGCGCGCGCAACGCCAGGCGCATCGCCAAAGCTCCCGGCGAAGTCCTTGATTGGGTCCTGTCCATACTCGACGCCTGCATCTACTAAAATCCGTTCCGTCGCGTTCGGCGCCCATGCGGAAAATGCCATTTTCCGTTTTCGCCTTAGGGCATGCGCAGTAAAATCAAAACTGATGTGGGTATCACCCACAACCCAATTTCTCCTCGTGCTCTTGTGCCCGTCATCGTGCTCGTACTGGCCGTTGATCGGAGAGACTTGTCCGCGCCGGTTGAATACGTTGCGACCAACAATAAAGTGTGAGGATAGCACTGTCCCATCACGGCGGCGTTCCATCAAGAGTTTTCGATGGTTCGATTATGATTTCGATTACGATGACGAGCAAGAGCAAGAGCAAGAGCAAGAGATGTTCGGTCGCGGAAAGCGTATGGCGTCTGTCGATCCGGGCTTGCCTGGAATTTTGATGTGTCTGCCTTGATTTCCGCCTGCTTGCGGGGCCGGGTAAAATCGTGCATACTGCGTTGTGCAAGGGCCATGGTGGCCGGGAGGCGCGTATGCGGCGCGATGAAGCGAAAGGCTCTTTCGCCACGCTTGAAACGACGCGGTTCGGCGCGATTGAGATTGATCCGGAATCGGTGATCACGTTCACGCAGCCCATCATCGGTTTCAACGACTTGCGCCGTTTCGTCTTTTTGCCGGGACCGCCCGGCAGCATGGTCAAATGGCTTCAGTCGGCAGAGCGGGGCGACACGGCCTTCATTGTCCTGGATCCACGTATGATCTATCCGGGCTATGAATTGGATTTGCGCCCCGAAGAGATGGCGGAACTGGCCATCGGGGATGTGTCGGAACTGGACGTGTATTCGCTCGTAGTCGTTCCGGCGGACCATTCGCAGGTGCGCGCGAACCTCAAGGCGCCCATTCTCGTGAATCCGGTACAGCGGCTGGGCAAACAGACGATTCTCGAACGCCGGGACTACCCGATCCAGTATTTTCTGCTGCGTCCGCAAGCGTCCGAAGAGGCGGGGGAGGTGGCGCATGCTCGTGCTGACGCGTAAGGAAAATGAAAGCATCATGATCGGAGCCGATATTGAAGTGAAGGTCCTCGATCTAAAGGAAAGCCAAGTCAAACTGGGCATCGTGGCGCCCCGCAGCGTGTCGGTGCACCGGCGCGAGGTGTATCTGGCCATTCAGGCTGAAAATGCCCAGGCCGCCGCGGCCGCGCAGCCGCTGGAGGTCATTGCAAACCTGTTTCCACGATAACGTTTCGAAATCCGGCTGAAAGGACAAACACATGGATGTGACGATCGACGGGGTTCGCGGCGGCGCATGGGAACGAATGCCGCAAGATGCGATCGAGGCGCTGGCGTGGATTGCCGGGGAACTGCGGAGCCGGGGCCGCGCCATGGTTTCCGTGTCGGTGGACGGGCGCGTCTTGCGTCCCGAAGAGGTGACCGCCGAACTTTCGGGCAAACCGCTGGATTCCACGGGAGCGATATCAATCCAATCCGAACCGATTGCGGACCTCGTCGCGGAAAGTCTCGACGAACTGGAACAGGTGCTGCCCGAATTGCCGCAGGCCTGCCACCGGTTGGCGGAAATCTTCCAGGGCGACGATCCCGACGCGGGATACGAACCGTTCCAGCAATTGGCCGAAATCTGGCGCGTCATCAAGGAACGCGAATTGCAGATCCTGAGCGCGCTGGGTCTTGACGCGGACTCGCTGGTCTTGTCCGGCACGCCGTTGATAAAGGCGCACGAGGAACTCAACCGATTTGTCGAGGAAGCCGCCGGCGCCTTGGAGTCACGGGATTGCGTGCTCTTGGGCGACCTGCTCGAATATGAACTGGCCCCGCGCGCGGAGGCCGAGGCCGAAATTGTCGCGTTGTTGCGCGAGAAAGCCGCGCAGGGCTGAAGGAACCATTGTGGACCGGCCATCACGGACGGCGGATTTGCAGACGGGATTCTTGCCGCACGCTTATGCCCCAGCCGCGCATTCTGACATTCAATTTTCATGAGCCGTACCTCTGCCTCATGGCCAAAACGGGCTACCGGCTGTCGGTCGGGCTGTACGAGCAGGGTCCGCTGGCGCGCACGTGGCAGACGCAATTCCGGCCCGTGCCCCCGAATATCGAATTCGTTCCGGAAGCACAATGGCGGGCGGATATCGCCGCCGCGCGCTACGATGTGGCCATTGCGCACAACGAGAGCAACGCCCTCGATCTCTTGCGCGGGCGCGTTCCCAAAATCCTCGTCTGCCACAATCGCAAGACCTTTCTGCGCGAGGCCGCAACCATCGAAACGGGCGACGTCGGGGAGGCCATCGAACGGCTGCTGGCGCGGCTGCGGCAGGCCTTTGAGTTCGTATTCATTTCGGAATCGAAACGCGCGGACTACGGTGTGCCGGGCCGCGTGATCCTGCCGGGAATGGACGTGGAGGAATATGGTGGATATACGGGTGGGATAAAGGAAGTTCTCCGGGTAGGCAACGCCATGCGCGAACGCAACCTCATGTTCGACGTGGATTTGCAGGAGGCGGCGTGCGCCGGTATCGCCAATCGAATCGCCGGCGTTGATCCCAATCTCCCCGCGGCGCGTCCCGCCGAATCGTTCGCCGATCTTATCGATCTCTACCGCACACGGCGGTGCCTCCTGCACGTTACGCGCCAGGAATACGAGGACGGCTACAACCTCGCAATGCTCGAAGCGATGGCCTGCGGCATGCCCGTCGTCGCGCTGGCGAACAATACGTCCCCGTTGACGCACGGGCGCGACGGCCTTGTCGGCGATTCCGCGGAAACCCTGCGCGCCCATTTGCAGGCGCTTCTCGACGACCATGCGCTTGCCCGGACGATCGGCGCGGGTGGACGCGCAACCGTGGCGCGTAAGTTTCCCATGGGCGCATTTATCGAAAAATGGCGTGAAGCCATCGAAGAAGCCGCGGAGGCCAGCGTGCGTCACACACCGCGCACGCCGCCGCGTCCGCGCCGGATCCTCATGCACTACGTGGCGTCGCCCTTTACGACGGGGCGCTATTTCGAGGCGGCCGCGCGCAAGAAACATCGTGTGGTCACCGCCGGCCTTCGGTGTCCGGAGACGTTGCTGCGCACGTGGGGATTCACGGACGATCCCCCGCCCTATGCGGCACACGACATAGACTTGGCGCTCGAGGCGTCGTGCGACGAAATACTTGGACGGCTTCCAAAGGATTTCACACCGGATCTGTACCTCTGGATTGATTCCGGCGTCAAGCATGTGCCGGCCAACCTGTCACGCCTCGACTGCCCCAAGGCGTGTTACCTCATAGATACCCACCTCGATCCCGAAGTCCGGCTGGAAATCGCCCGGCATTTCGATTACGTCTTCCTCGCACAGAAGGACCAAGTCGAATGGTTCCGTGCCCGTGGCGTGGCGAATGCCGCATGGCTGCCGCTGGCCTGTTCCCTGGAACTGCATGCCGTCGGCGCGCGCGATCGGATCTTTGACGTGGCCTATGTCGGCAGCGTGGACGGCGACGCGACGGATCGGCGCCCGCGGCTGTTGCGCGCGATTCGGGAACGGTTCCCGAACTGCCGCATCGGGCGATTCTGGCCGCATGAAATGGCCGAAATCTACGCGCAAAGCAAGATTGTGTTCAATGCCTGCGTCAACCGGGACGTCAATATGCGCGTCTTCGAGGGCATGGCCTCCGGCGCGCTGGTCATCACCGACGAGGCCGGCGGACTCGAAGACCTTTTCGAGGACGGCAGGCATCTGGTCGTGTACCGCCGCGACGAGGATGCAATTCCGGCGATCGAACGCTATCTGAACGACGACGAGGCGCGCGAGCGCATCGCGGCGGCGGGCCAGGCGCTCGTGCGTTTGCGGCACACCTACGATCTGCGGCTCCAATACATCGTGGATGCCGCTGAAACGGGAACCCGGCGCGGCGGGTATACCGGCGAATCACGGTTCCAGCCCGGCGGATATTATGCGAACACCCGGCCGGAAGTGGCGCAATTCGTGCCGCTGGGCGTTCGGCGCCTGCTTGATGTGGGATGCGGTTGCGGCGATTTCGGACGTGCCCTCAAACAGGAACGGAACATTCAGGAAGTCTGCGGCATCGAAGTGGTCGAACGGGCCGCCGCCATGGCGCGCAATGCGCTTGATCGCGTGCTTTGCATGGACGTCGAGACGGCGGAACTTCCCTTCGATGACGGTTATTTTGACTGCATCACGTTCGCGGACGTGCTCGAACACCTGCGCGATCCGGGTGCGGTCCTGCGTAAGGCGGCGCGTGTGTTGGCGGACGACGGCGTCATGTTGATGAGCGTTCCAAACGTGCGTTTTTACCAGGTCGTCGCGATGCTCTTGGACGGTGGTTGGGATTACGCCGACGCGGGCATTCTCGACCGGACGCACCTGCGGTTCTTCACCGCGCGAACGATGCGCAAGATGGCCGAGGACGCCGGGCTTGAAGTCTTGTGCTTGCAGCCGCTGAGCATGGCGCCGCCGGGCGACCTGCCGTGCCGTCCCGACGGATCGCTGCAATTGGGCCGGGCGGTGATAATGCCGAAGGACGACACCGACGTGCAGGATTTGCGCACCTATCAGTACATGCTCATCGCCGGAAAACCCGGCGCGGACCGTTTGGCCAAGGCGCGGGACGCGCTGCACATCGAGCAATTCGAGGCGGCGGCGATCCTGGCCGATCAGGCGCTCGGCGTGGATGCCTTCGAGCAGCGGCGAATCATCGCGGCGGCTATGGCGCGGCTGGGACGGCTCCAAGAATCCGAAACGCTTTATCGCGAAATCCTGCGGATGCGGGCCGATCCGATGGTCGAGGGCGAACTCGGCATCCTGCTCGTTGCGATGAACCGTCCCGGCGAAGCCCACCCGTTGCTCGAACGGGCCTTGACCGCCAATCCCCGGTTTGACCGTGCATGGGGAGCGCTGGGTCTCGTGCATCTGTCCGAGGGTCGCCTCGAAGAGGCTTTTCATGCGCTGTCAACGACCCTTGAATCCAGTTTCGATCATCCTGCGCTTCTGCCCCATCTCATCGCGGCGGCGGAAAAACTCGGCCGGCTCGACGCCATCGAGGACATCGTCGTTCGTTATATGGACTTCGCGCCCGGCAACGCGGAACTCGCGTACCACGGCGCCGGTTTCCTGATGAAGCGCGGGCGATTGCACGAGGCGCGCGAACGCCTTGAGACGTTGATTATGTTCATGCCGCATCACGTGGCGGCGGCGGATTTGCTGGCGGAAATCAATCGCCGAATCATGCAGGAATAGAGTCCCATGAAACCGCTGTGCGAATGGTTGGACGAACTGGCTTCGGTCCCAGTGCCCGAAAACATCGTGATGATAGCGGGGCGGGGCGGCGATGCCACGATCAAAATGGGAAACGTCTTTCTGCACAGCCGCTACAATCCCCGTGAAGAAGCAACCCGCCTGATTGATTCCGCCAATCTCGACGCCAAACGCCCCGTGCTTGTTCTCGGCGCGGGACTGGGCTATCACGTGGCGGAATTGCTCGATCGCGGAATTGAGGCCGCCGTCATCGAATTCAATCCTGCCGTTGCGCGCTTGGCCGCCGAGGGCGTATTGCGTGGCCGCGATGTCCTGCTGGCCGTGGGTGATCCAGAAACCGTTGCGGCGTCACCGGGCTTCAGTGCCTTTTCCGGGCGTGTCCCGCAATGCCTGATCCACCCGCCCACGGCCCGGCTGTATCCCGAAAAAACGGACGCGATGACGCGGATGGTCGTGCAGGCGGCGCTGGGCGCAAAGCGGTTGCGCATTGCCGTCGTCGGGCCGATGTACGGAGGCTCGCTGCCGATTACCCAATACCTGGAACGCGGGTTTCGCGCCTTGGGGCACAATGTGTTGCGTGTGGACAACGCGCAGGCATGGCCGATGTACCGGGAAGCCACGGAAGGCATTCGATCAAAGCAGAACGCCCGCCGGATCGGCGACATGATCGCGCATTGCCTCTGCGAATGGACCTACGCCCGTGTGTCCGAATTCGGGCCCGACATCTGCATCGTCATGGCGCAGGCGCCCGTGGACAAAACCTTTCCCGTGCGGCTGGCCCGCGACGGGGTCATTGCCGGTTTCTGGTACGTTGAAAACTGGCGGCACCTTCCTTACTGGCGCGACATTGCCCCGTATTACGACGTTTTTTTCCATATCCAGCCGGGCGAATTCGAGGATCAACTCGCGCGGGCGGGCTGCCCGTGCAGCGCATTCGTCCAAACCGGCTGCGATCCGGATATCCATCGCCCCGTCGAACTTACCGAAGCCGAGCGCGCCGAATACGGCTGCGATCTCTCATTTGCCGGTGCGGGATATCACAACCGTCTTGAAATGTTCAAGGGCCTTACCGATTACCGGCTCAACCTTTGGGGCGTCGGTTGGTCTTCGCGTGAACTTGCGATGTTCGTCCGTGATCCCGAAACGCGATTCACGCCGGAACGGTTCGCGAAAATCGTGGCAGGAACGAAGATCAACCTGAATCTGCATTCGAGCACCGTGCATGATGGCGTGGATCCGGATTGCGACGCCATCAATCCGCGCGTGTTCGAGATTGCCGCCTGCGGCGGATTCCAATTGTGCGATCCCTGCAAGGGACTCGATGCCCTGTTCGATTTCGATACCGAGTTGCCCGTCTACCGCGATCTGGCGGAACTGCGCGAAAAGATAGACTATTTTCTCGCCCGTCCCGAAGAACGGGCCGCGTTTGCCCAACGGGCGCGCCGGCGTGTTCTGGCCCACCACACATATCGGCATCGCGCGCAACGGATGCTCGACGTCATGATCGAAAAGTACGGCGCACGGCTCCTGCGAAAAGGCATTCGTGTTCAAAAGACCGTCGCCGAGATGGCCGAAAACGTCGGACGCGATACGGATCTTGGACGTTACCTTGCTTCATTGCCCGCGGATACGATTTTCTCCCAAGACAATATCAATGAACTATTGAAGAAGCCCGTGCAGGAATTGACCTACCCCGAAAAGGTGTTCTCCTACCTCCGAGAAGTCCGCGATTTTGCCGAAACCCTGATCGCATTGAAAGATAAATAAACAGAAGATCCGCAGATGACGCAGATGAACGCAGATGATTGGAAACAAGGCTGACTTTGTTTGTTATGGATCGCTGATTGTGGAACTGAAAGCGTTGAAACAATTGACCGGCGTGGAGGAATCCCAGGTGATCAATTATTTGAGAGCTTCCGGTCTTTATAAATCCCTGCTGCTCAACTTTGGAAGCGTCCGCCTCGAATACAAACGTCTGGTTTTCAATCTGCGGCCATCTGTGTCATCTGTGGATAAAAAGGAAATCCGCAGATGACGCAGATGAACGCAGATGATTGGAAAAGGAATTTCCGGTGCATTATCAGATCAATTGACTGGATACCTTTTACAAGGCCGACTTTGTTTGTTATGGATCGCTGATTGTGGAACTGAAAGCGTTGAAACAATTGACCGGCGTGGAGGAATCCCAGGTGATCAATTATTTGAGAGCTTCCGGTCTTTATAAATCCCTGCTGCTCAACTTTGGAAGCGTCCGCCTCGAATACAAACGTCTGGTTTTCAATCTGCGGCCATCTGTGTCATCTGTGGATAAAAAGGAAATCCGCAGATGACGCAGATGAACGCAGATGATTGGAAAAGGAATTTCCGGTGTATTATCAGATCAATCGGCTAAATGCCTTTTTCCGGCGACAGGATCCCGACATTTGAGCACAACTACCATGCGCATTCTCGTGATGCAAACGACCCGGATGGGCGACGTTCTCCAGACGACCCCCCTTGTGCGGGCGCTTCGGTGCAAGTATCCGGACGCGCATATCGCCTATATGGTCCGCAACATGGGCAAAGCCATCGCGCAGCGCAATCCGGACGTGAACGAGGTGCTGGTTCACGAAGAAGACGAGATGTACCTTGATATGCGATCCGACGACTCGGATCGTTTTTTGCGCGCATACCGTACCGCCGAGGCACAAATTGCCCGCCTGCGCGACGGGCGCTACGACATCGCGTTCAATTGCACGCATAGCATCGCCTCCTCGATGCTGCTGAAACTCGCCGGTATTCCGAAAGTCGTCGGGGCGCACCTGTCCGACGACTGGCAGTACGTGTTGCGCGGCCGCTGGATCAACTACTTCTATACCAGCGTTTTTCACCGTGAATACAACGACCTGAATCTATGCGACATCTCGCAGCGTTTTCTGGAAGACGTCGATCCGCAGCGGCGCCTTGTGTTTGAAACCAATGAAGAGGACGAGGCCTTCGCGGACGATTTGTTGCGCAGGCACGGCATCGCGCCATCCGATTTCATCGTGTGCTTGCAACTCGGCGCGAGCGAGGACAGCAAACGCTGGGCGGAAATCCGGTTTGCGGAATTGGCGCGTTTGCTGGCCGGCAAGTACAAGGCCAAAATCCTCCTGGTGGGCGTGCGCGAGGAGGCGCATTTGGGACAGGTGTTTGAACAGCATGCGCCGGGCATCGCGACGCACCTGTACGGCGAGACAACCATCCCCCAACTGGCCGCGATCCTGAAGCGGGCGCGGCTGTTGATCACCAACGATACGGGCACGATGCACATCGCCGCCGCGATGGACTGCAAGGTGCTGCTGGTAAGCGTCGGATTCGTTCACTTCCGCGAGACGGGACCGTACGGCGAAGGCCATTGCGCCATCGAGTGGCGCCGCGCCCACATCGGCCGCGCGGACAACGTGCCCGTGGGCATGGACGAACGCGCCCTGATCCAGCCGGAACAAGTCATGCGCGCCGTCGAGTACTTGCTGGAGAACGACGGAGACGGACCGATCCGGCAGATGGACGAAAGCCCCGAAATGGTCCCGGTTGACCTCTATACGACTCGGTTTGCATCCGATGGCTGCCTCGCATGGTATCCTGTCCTACGCCGTCCGATTACGGATCGCGATCTCCTTCGCATCGCTTATCGCGCGATGTGGCTGCAACACCTGAGCGGCCTTGCCCAGACCTCGCCCTCCGATCTCCCATCCCCCGCCACCCGCCATCTTCTCTATTACAATCCGCCGGATCCCGATCTCGTCAATGTGCGCGGACCGGAACTGGCCTCGCGCTTCGAGAAACTCGCCACTCTCGCACGGCGCGGCATCGAATGGACGGAAGAATTGCTTGTTTGCCTGAAGCAAACGCGCGGCGTGAAACATGCCCGGCAGATCGCCGCCGAACTGGCGCGCCTGGATGAGGAAATACGCGTGTTCAGCGAGGTGCATCCCTGCTGCAAACCCCTTGCGCTGATTGCGCGATACGAACGGGACAACCTCGAAGGAAGCGATCCGCTGAACTTGGCCGAAACGACCCTTGGCATCTACAAGGACTGCGAAACCCGCGCTTTGTTGATGCGCGAAAAACTACTGGCCCTTTTGAAGGCAATCGGGCATTGCCAATCCGACCCCGAAAACAGCAACGAGGCAAACACCCCATAACAGCCTGAAACGCCACCAAATGCCGTGCCCATGTGTGACACCATCGTAATCATCCGTGACGAAGCCGTTTGGTTCGCGAAAAATTCGGATCGCGATCCGAACGAGGCGCAATGCATCGAATGGCATCCGCGCCGCGCGCATTCCCATGGCGCCCGTCTGGTCTGTACTTGGATTGAAATCCCACAGGTTGCCGAAACGCACGCCGTTGCAATCAGCCGCCCGTTCTGGATGTGGGGCGCCGAGATGGGCGCGAATGAACACGGGGTCGTTGTCGGCAACGAGGCGGTTTTCACGCGTCAACCCTACGCCCGGACCGGCCTGACGGGCATGGACCTTGTGCGGCTCGCACTGGAACGTTCTTCAACCGCCCGCGAGGCGTGCGACACGATCGTGGCGCTGATCGAGGCATTCGGCCAAGGCGGCGGCTGCGGTTACGAGAACCGCGCGTTTACCTATCACAACAGTTTTATGGTTGCGGATCCGCGTGGCGCGTTCGTTCTGGAAACGGCCGGGCGCAAATGGGCCATCGAACCGGTCGAACATGTTCGCGCCATCTCAAATGGTTTGACGATCCCCGGTTTCGCGGAGGAACACACCGATTACCTCTACACACGCACGAGCCGGTGCCGTACGCGGCGCGCGCGCACGGAACGGCTGGCGAAGGCGTGTGCCCGTCTTACCGATTGTTTTGCGCTGTTGCGCGATCACGGGCAGGACCATGCAGAACCGCGCTATTCGCCGATCAACGGCGGCATGGCGGCCCCGTGTATGCACGCCGGCGGCATTCTCGCAGCGTCGCAAACCACCTCCTCCTGGGTGGCCGAACTGCGCCCCTCCGGCGCGCGCCACTGGGTTACGGGCACGGCCGCGCCCTGCACGGGCTTGTTCAAGCCCCTTTGCGTCGGGCAGCCGTTGGACATCGGCCCGCTTCCCGGTTCATCGCCGGACGATTCCCTCTGGTGGCGGCACGAACGTTTTCACCGCGCCGTCATGCGCGATCCGGCGCGATACCGCCTCATGTTCGCACCGGAACGCGACGCCGTCGAATCCGCATGGACGGCCACCCCGCCCGATCCGCCGTTTGCATGGGCCGAGGGGGATCGCCTGCTTGCGGAATGGACCGAAGCCATAGCCGAAGAAACCATTACCGACCGCCGGCCCTTCTGGGTTCGGCGTTACTGGGCCAGACGCAGTGTCTTTTAAATATCTTTACGGGTTTAACAGAGGATTATTTCGGACATTGCCGTTCGCCGTTACCGGACGGACTCCGCCAATGTGATATCCTGCCCTGAAGAAAACAGGAGCACGCGGTCATGATCATCTCGCGAACGATTCATTGGGCATTGGCAAGCCTTGCCTTCGCATGGGCAAGCGGCGTATGGGGACAACACGTTATGGAAACGGCGCGAAACATTCCGGTGGCGCATGATGTGGACGTGGTGGTCGTGGGCGGAACGTCCGGCGGCGTGGCGGCGGCTGTCGCGGCGGCCGGGGACGGCGCCAGCGTTTTTCTCGTATCGTCGCGCCCGTATCTCGGCGAAGACCTGTGCGCGACGTGGCGGCTTTGGCTCGAGCCGGGCGAGGAACCGGCGGACGAACTCGCGCAGGCTCTCTTCGCCGAACCACCCGCTTCGATGCCGCTGATCGGGAAGGGGCTGAAATTCACCTACGAGACGAGCATCCCATCCAGCGGAGTTCACAAGGACACCAACCCGCCGTCGCGCCTGGCCGACGGCACGTGGCGGAACGCCGTGCAGGAAAGCGTCGAGTATGCCGGTAATGTGACAATTACGGCGGATGTGGGCAGCGAGCAGTCCATCGGGCGTGTCTGCGTGGTGGCGTTCCAGCGTCCTCGTGATTTCGCCGTCGAATCGGTCTCCGTGTCGGTCAGCACGGACAAGCAACAATGGCGCGAGGCCGCGACCATCGTGAACGATCGGAGCAACCAGGGCGAATTCGTTGATACGGCCATACCGTTGAATGCTTCGATAAGCGTTCTGGCGCGCTACGTGCGTTTCGATGTCCGCGCGCATCCTTCCGCCGGGCGTGTCCTGCTGGGTGAAATCGCGATCGAACCGCCCGGCGCGGTGTCCACACCGCCGGACGGCGTCCGTATTCCACCGACGCCCATGCAAATCAAGCGTACCCTCGACGAGGCGTTGATTCGCGCCAAGGTTCCGTATCTTCACGGTTGCTATGTGACGGATGTCCTGCGCGACGACGACGGACGCTTGGCCGGCATTGTCATGGCGAACCGCTCGGGCCGGCAAGCCATACGCGCAAAAGTCATCGTTGACGCCACGCCGCGCGCGACCGTGGCCCGTCTTGCCGGATGCGCGTTCGAGCCGTATCCGGAGGGTCCCCATGCCTTCACGCGCATGACGATTGGCGCGCCCCCGCGCGACGGCCTTGCGGCCCGAACACTGCCCACGCTCCTGCGCACTACCACCCCCGCGAAGGATCAACCGTCGGAATTTCCGGCCGTCGAATACACACTGGCGTTTGCGATGCGCGACGGCTCGTTCGCGTCGTTCGCCGAAGCCGAACAACAGGCACGCGACATGACATGGGATCCCGCGCAGGTCGGCGCGTCGGAATCCTTGTTTCAGATACCGCCGGATCCGATGCACGGCCGGAAACGCCTTGACGGCGCATGGCCCGGAGTGGACAAGGCCGATCTCGATGCGTTCCGCCCCAATGACACGGATCGCCTCTACGTGCTCGGTGGATGCGCTGATGTGTCGCGTGAGGCCGCCAAGGCGTTACTGCGCCCGCTGGCGTTCCTTGCCCTCGGATCGCGTATCGGCCACGCCGCCGCCGAGGAGGCGAAAGTATCTCCCGTTGTCCGCCACGCCCGCGTGCCCGCAACAAAGGGAAAGCGATCCATCGCGGGCAGTATCCAGGAAGTGTTGACGGGCATTCGATCGTTCGACACCGGCCTCGACACGATCAAGTGCGGCCCGCGTCCGTTGCCCCTGCTGGGATCGTATGATGTCGTCGTGGTCGGCGGCGGCACCGGCGGCGCGCCCGCGGGCATTGCCGCCGCCCGTCAAGGCGCGAAGACGCTTGTCGTCGAATACCTTCACGGCCTCGGCGGCGTTGGCACGCTTGGACTCATCGGCAACTACTATTTCGGCTATCGCGGCGGATTCACGAACGAAGTGGACCGCGGCGTCGCCGCGATGGATGGTCTCGAACGCGCAATCACGTCCGACTGGAACGTCGAATGGAAGATGGAATGGTACCGCCGCGAACTCCGCAAGGCCGGCGCGGATATCTGGTTCGGATCGCTGTGTTGCGGGGTGCTGCGCGAGGGAAACCGCGTGACCGGCGTCGTCGTCGCCACGCCCGACGGACGAGGCGTCGTCCTTGCAAAAGCCGTGATTGACGCCACCGGCAACGCCGACGTGGCCGCGGCGGCGGGCGCGCCGTGCGTCGTTATCAATGCTGACGACATCGCCGTGCAAGGCACCGGCATGCCGCCGCGCGAACCCGGCGCGCACTACACAAACACGGACTACACGATGACGGACGATTCGGACGTCGTGGATGCGTGGCGGACCCTCGTCGCCGCGCGCCGGAAATACAAAACCGCATTCGACCTCGCCCAAATCATTGACTCGCGCGAACGCCGCCGCATCGTCGGCGAGTTCACCATCTCCCCGCTCGATATCTGGAACAAGCGCACCTACCCGGATTCGATCGGCTATTCGGAGAGCAATTTCGACACGCACGGCTACACGGTTCATCCCTTCTTCGCGCTGTGGCCGCCGGACAAGGAGCGCGTCTCGGCCTATACACCGTATCGCAGCCTGCTGCCGAAAGGACTCGACGGGATCCTCGTCATCGGTCTGGGCATCAGCGCCCACCGCGACGCCATGCCCATCCTGCGCATGCAGCCCGATATTCAAAACCAGGGTTACGCGGCGGGTCTCGCGGCGGCCATGGCCGCCAAGGCCGGAACCGGCACACGCGCCATTGACATCAAGGCCCTTCAGAAACTCCTCGTCGAAAAGGGCAACCTGCCCGCAAGCACGCTGACGGACAAGGATTCGTATCCGTTTCCGCATGAACGAATCGCCGCCGCCGTCGCCAGCCTGCGCAACGAGTACGACGGCGTCGCGGTCGTCCTGGCCTTTCCCCATGAAGCCTTGCCGCTCCTGCGCGAAGCGTACAAATCCGCCGCTTCGGACAAGGACAAACTTGTTTATGCGCATGTTCTCGGCATGTTCGGCGACGCCACCGGCGCGCCGTCGCTTGTCCAGGCCGTGGCCGCCGCCGCGTGGGACAAAGGCTGGTCGTTTACCGGCATGGGACAATTCGGCGGGAGCGTGAGCCGCGTTGACAGCCTCATCATCGCGCTCGGTCGCACACGCAAGACGGAAGGACTGGCGCCCCTGCTCGAAAAGGCCGTCGCATTGAACGCCAACAGCGAGTTTTCCCATTTCCGCGCCATCGCCTTGGCGCTCGAAACACTCAAAGATCCCAAGGCCGCGCCGGTGCTCGCCGAATTGCTCGCCAAGCCCGGCATGAGCGGTTTCGCCTGTCTGGACATTGAAGCCGCCGGTGAGACCGCCGAACTCGCCAATCCGAATCTCGACCGCGACCGATCGCTCCGCGAACTCATCCTCGCGCGCGCGCTCTACCGCTGCGGCGACCACGACGGCATGGGCAAACGCATTCTCGAACAATACGCCGCAGACCTGCGTGGCCATTTTGCCCGCCATGCCCACGCCATTTTGTCGGAATGACAACGACACCGATCGCGGACAGGTAAAAAAAGCGTCCGGGTCACGGCCGGGCAAGCAGCGAGTGGAGGGATTGTCGAAGAGAGGGAATCGTTTCCGCCTCGAACCATGGATTGGCCTTCAACCATTGGTTGTTGCGAAAAGACGGATGGGGCAGTGGGAAAAAACGGGGAAGATAGTTTCGCCATGCCCGCACGGTTTCGGTGACCGATCGGGATCGGCGCAATCCAAGATAATACGCATGGGCGTAACCGCCCACCAGCAGCGTCAGTTGGATCCGGGGCAAGTGTTCGATCAGCCTCGGATGCCACAGGGGCGCGCATTCCGGCCGCGGCGGCAAATCGCCGCCGCGCGGATTGCGTCCGGGATAGCACAGCCCCACGGGAATGATCGCGATACGCGACTCGTCGTAAAAGACATCGCGGTCCACGTCCATCCATGCGCGCAGGCGGTCACCGCTCGGATCGTTCCAGGGAATACCCGTTTCATGCACGCGAAGTCCCGGCGCCTGGCCGACGATGAGCAGGCGGCTGCTGACACATGCGCGGAAAATGGGCCGCGGCTCCCGTGGAAGGATTCCCGCGCACAGACGGCAGGCGCGCGCCTCCTGCTTGACCGCTTCGAGCCGGAGATCCGCGGCGGCCATGGCTACGGCGCCACCTCGACGAATTCGCCCGATACCGAATCGCCATCGAATGTGAACAGGCGGTAGCCCTTGGCGGTTGTGTTGTCGAAATTGCCGCGCGTGGACGAACAGCACGCGGTTGTCGTGAATAAAACGCCGTTGTGTTCCTCGACCTGATTCCCGTGATAATGGCCCGCCGCGGCCAGTTTCAGATTTTTACCGGAAAAAATGTCCAGAACGGCGTCCGCGTTCTTGACGCGGTAGGCTTTGGTGTTCGGGTTCAAGGGATGGTGGAGAATCAAGGCGATGGGCCGGTTGCTTTTGATTGCTTTCACGCGCTTGCGGAGCCAGTTCAGTTCACTCGACGGAATGGTCACGTTGCTCGACGCGCCTTCGCACGAATTCAGGCCGATGAACGTCCAGCCGTTCTGATCGCGCACCCAATGCAAAGGCCCGAACACATTTTCGAAATTGCCGAAGGGACGCGCCGCGCGCGGTTCGACATCGTGATTGCCCGGCACGGCCATGCAGGGCACTTGAAGATTCCTCAACGCCTCCTTGGCCATGTTCAGTTCGGAGAGTTTCGCGTCCGTGGCCAGGTCGCCCGCCACGACGACAAAGCGAACATCCCTTGTGGCGGCGATCTGTCCAGCGGCCTTGCAGACCAGCGCCATGCTGCGCGCGTCCGAAATATGCAGGTCGCCCACCATGGCGACCTGAAAGGGACCGCTTTGTCCGCCAATCGGCAGGATGCGCGCGCTTGCGCTTGCGCTCAAGCCCAACAGACCTGCAAGACCCAAAAATTCACGGCGTGTAAAGTTCATCAAAAGCCCTTTCAAACGGATGGATTTTTCTAGAACTACTATTGCAAAGACCGCCCACCGGCGTCAAAAGTCGTCATGGCGGACGAATATCCTTTTCTTGGCGCAACGAACGCGGAGCTCGCGTTACCGGAAAGATCCCGCCAAGATGCCAAAGGATCCGGCCGATTCGTGTGATTGCGTGGATGCGTTTGCCGCCGGCAAGGTCGTGTTCAAGGATGTGGCGGATACGAGTGAAGGCAAGAAAAATCGCTTGGAGGAAGAAAAATTGGGAGGGAGGGACATGTCGCATCCGTGTTCGATGTCCCTCCCTAAAGGAGCGTCATGGGGTCTAGGCTTTCACGTCGAGGTCGTGCTGTTGCGTGGCCATGTTGACATTGGCCATGGCGGATCGCACCAGCTCCAAGGCCACCGCTCCAAGCGCCATCGAGGCGTCCGGCTGCTCCTTCAGCGGTCGCTTCGCGGAATGCGTCTGGAATTGTGCCTGGCTTAGACCGGCCCCGACGCCGCCCACTGAAATTGTTCCAGCCATATATGCGGCCTCCTTTCGTGATTCGAGCGTCGGGCTCTCCTTTTCCGCATCTATTTTCGGCAGAAAACAAAAGAACCTTTAGAACGCGCCCCGTCCCCTTGCACGGGAAGATCGGAAGTGGCCAACGGGTTATTGCCTTAAAATCGGGCTTCTATAAAAAACAACAAGAAAGTCTTGGGCGGTTTGTACAATCAATTGAAGTTCCATGATTCTTAAAAGTACCGTGTTCTCGGAGTCGTGAAGGTCTCGGAATGTAACGCCGATTTCCAAATCGGCTTGCTGAAACACGACAGGCCGATTGGGAAATCGGCAGTCACGTGCGTCAAGTTCTGTAAAAAGGGGCATGATGTACTCCGTTTCTAAGCCGCATCGAGGCAGTTGAACCTAA
>DAOTMJ010000030.1 GCA_035450225.1 Candidatus Hydrogenedentota bacterium | reverse complement strand
CGAAAAATCGCGGCGGCATCGAATCCGCGGCGGCTATTCCTGTATACTCCGCCGAACGTCCTTTCGGGGCGATGAAAACGCCGAATGGGTGACGGAATGATCCGCGAGAATTGAGAAATACGGTGGAAAACGCATGGACTGGCACGGAATAGCATCGGAAACAAACGAAAAACGATACATCGTCGCCTGCCACGTGTTGTGGCGGGAATTGTGCTATTACGCTGCGCTGGCGCCCCATGTATACCAGTTCCGTTTTCTGAAACAGGGACTGCACTGTGTGCCGGACGTGTTGCGGAGCGAGGTGCAGAAGGCGATAGACGCCATCGAGGCGGAACAGGCCGGCGAAAGCCGCGACGGCATTCGGGAACGGGTCGGCGCCATTCTTGTCGGATACGGCTTGTGCAGCAACGGGATCGTCGGTGTTAAGGCGCGCACGATTCCGCTGGTCGTGATGCGCGGCCACGACTGCATCACGTTCCTGCTCGGATCGAAGGAGCGCTACCGCGACTATTTCGACACGCATCCCGGCACCTACTGGTACAGTCCCGGCTGGATTGACACCAGCACCCAGCCCGGCAGGGAACGGTACGAACGCGTGCTGAAGCACTATACCGAGACGTACGGCGAGGAAAACGCACGTTATCTGATGGAGGCGTCCGAAAATTGGATGACCAGCTACAACAACGCGGCCTATGTGGATCTGGGCGTGGGGGATACGGAGCGGTACAAGGCCTACACTCGCGCTTGTGCGGAATGGCTGAATTGGAAGACGGAATTCATCGAGGGCGATCCCGGCCTTGTCCGGCGGTTTCTTGAAGGGCCGTGGGATGACGAGGATTTTCTGGTCGTGCAACCCGGCCAGACAATCGTGCCCTCGCACGATGAACGGGTGATTGGCGTCGAAGGGGCGTGAAATGGAACGATGGGTGGACGGCAAACTGCTCTATGAGGGCCGCGTCGTGTCGTTGCGTGTCGGCAACGTCGAACTCGACGACGGCACGATCGCATTGCGGGAAGTGGTCGTTCATCCCGGCGGCGTGGCCGTTGTTCCCGTCAAGGACGACAAAGTCATTTTGGTCCGCCAATTTCGCATTGCCATTGGCGAGGACGTACTCGAACTGCCCGCCGGCAAGCTGGAAAAAGGCGAAGATCCGGAAGCGCGCGGCCGCGCGGAACTTGAAGAGGAAACCGGTTTCCGCGCCGGGCGCATGATATCCGCCGGATCGATCTATGCCACGGTGGGCTACTCGTCGGAGATCATTTATCTTTATTTCGCCTTCGATCTCGAACACATCGGCCAGAACATGGAATTCGACGAGCGCATAGATATTGTTGAGTTGCCTGTTTCAGAGATTGCGGCGCGCATTGCCGATGGAACCATCCGGGACGCCAAGACGATTATCGGCTTACAATCGCTCGTCAGATATCTCGCCACCGAACATACGTGCGGAGGACATTAGGGCAAGGAGCAAAGTCATGGGATGCGTGATGTTGAAGTGGATTTTACTGCTGGGGATAGCCGTCCTGTTCATGCCGGCCCTGAATGCTGTTGCCGCAACGGAAACGCTCGAAAACGACTTTTTCCATCATGGCGTGGCGACACCTGTAAGCAACCATCGCGGCATTGTGGCCACGGTGGACGGCGACGGCCGCAATGTGGCGCTGGTCTGGCTGTTCGATCACCGGGGCGGCTATGCGCTGCTGATGATTGACGCCGAAACCGGCAAGAGCGAGCAGATTCCCATGCCGTTCCCGCCGGGCGGCGATTGCCCGTACGCCTCCATCCTCTCAAGCAAGAACAAGTTCTACACGCACTTCAACAGTTACTTCACGGAATTCGATCCGGCGAAGCGTGCGTTCACGTTTGTGTCGAAAACCACCCCGCAGATGGCCATGGGGATGACGGAGGACGACAACGGCGCCATTTGGTCGGTCACGTATCCCGATAGCGGCGTCGTATCTTTCGATCCGGTTTCCCGAAAATTCAATGATTATGGCTCCGTTTACCGCCAGAACTGGAAACAATATCAGCGCTATGTGGCCGCCGACGACAAAGGCTGGATCTATTTCGGAATCGGCAGCACCGCGAGTCAGATCATTGCATTCAATCCCGAAACCGGCAAGGGGACGCCGATGCTTCCCGAAGCCGAACGCAAGGTTGCGAGCGGTTACGTCTTTCGCGCCACGAACGGCAAGGTCTACGGTCACGGTGGCAACGACGGCCCGGAGGGATGGTATGAATTTTACGGGGGCCATGGGAAAAAGATTGCGATGCCGGATCGGCCCGATGACGGCAGCCCAAGCGGCACATTTCCGCAAGTCGAAAAGAAACCGATTATCACCGACAGCCAGTCCTTGTTTCACCGCGAATTTCCCGACGGCAGAAGGCTCCGGGTATGCGATCTGGTAGACCGCGTCCTTATCGTGGACGATCCCAAAACAGGCGGTTTCAAGCAATTGACGTTCGACTATACGAGCGAGGGCGCGCACATCATGGGCGTGGCGGCCGCGCCGGACGGCACGATCTGCGGTGGCACCGCGTTTCCGATGCGCTTCTTCAGTTACAACCCGAAGACCGATGCATGGATTAACCGAGCGAGTTACGGACAATGGAACACGGTTGCGCGGCAGGGTGATCGGTTCTTTGTCGGCGGATACGGCGGCGGATTCCTGTTGGAATGGGACCCCGCCCGGGAATGGGTTCCAACCGAAAAAGACAAACCCGAATGCAATCCGCTGTTTCTCACGGAATGCAGTCCGCCCATCCACCGTCCGCACGACCTTCTTGCACATCCCGACGGCAAGCGTTTGGTGCTGGCCGGGACGCCCGGCTACGGCTATACGGGCGGAGGACTGTTGTTCTGGGATCGCGAGACAAAGTCGAGAACACTGATTGAGCACACGAACATTCTGCCGGAACATTCGACGATGAGCCTTGCGGTCCTGCCGGGCGGCAAACTCCTCGGTGGAACAACGACAAGCCCCGGCACGGGAGGCGAGAAGAAGGCAAACCAGGCTGAACTCTATATCATGGACATGGCGTCCAAACAGGTCGAGTGGCACGAGGCCGTCTTTCCCGGCGTGCAGGAATATACGGACCTGCACGCCGCGTCCAATGGGCTGATTTACGGCATCGCGGACAGGGTCCGATTCTTCGTGTTCGACGCCGAACGGCGCAAGGTGATCCACGAAGAAGTCACGACCGGCTCCTTCGGGCTGTCCAGTTATCAGCAGGGGCCGCGCGTGTTCGTGGCCGATGCCGACGGCACGCTGTATATGCTCTTTACAAAAGGCATTGCCCGCGTGAACCTTGCCACCCATGCCATTGTCCTGCTGGCTGAATCGCCCGTACCCATCGGACCTGGCGGCGACATTCTCGACGGCCGCATCTACTTCGGCAGCGGTTCGCACCTCTACAGTTACAAAATCCCCAAAACGGGAAAGACATGAGACCTTTCCGAATGGAATCGCGCGGCTGGCGGGCGCATGCGCCGCTTGTCGCGGTCTTGCTGCTGCTCGCGGCCGGCGTGCGGCTCTATCGGCTGGGCCAGTTGTCGCTCTGGTACGACGAGGTCATTCACGTCGAATATTGCAGCAAATTGCCGATCGGTGTTTTCACGGGCAAAGTCGAACTGGTCGAGCCTTTCTTTGCGCTTCTGCTCTATGCCTGGCAACGTATCGGCACGAGCGACACATGGCTGCGGATGCACAGCGTCCTGTTTGGCATTGCGACAGCGGCGCTGGGTTATGCGATGGGGAATCGCACCGGCGGACGCCGCATGGGCGCATTCGCGGCGCTCCTGCTGGCGTTGGGGCCGTTTCTGGTCTTTTACAGCCGCGACGCCAAGGAATACGCCATGCTGGCTTTCCTTGAACTGGCCGCGGCGCACTTGGCCATCCGGTTCGGTTCGTCCGATGGACGTTTGAGTCATCTGGCCCTTTACGTTCTGACGGCCACGCTGGCCATTTATTCGCACAACGCCGTGCCCTTTTTCCTCGCCGCGCTGAACCTTATGTTTTTTGCATGTTATATGCGCGAGTTTCGCAAGGCGATTGGCTGGGCGCTGGCGCAGGGCGCGTTGATTACCCTTGCCGCGCCATGGTTTGCCGCACAGTATCGTTTTGCGCAAGCCATGGAGAACAAGATGTTCTGGGCGCCCGTTCCCACAATGCGATCGCTGTATGTCTCCTTCGCGAACATGTTTGCCGGATACGTGGTCCACGACTGGCTGCGCATCGCGGGGGTTGTGCTTCTTGCCGGGTTGCTGCTAGCCGGCTTCGTATTCGGCGGTTCGAGCCGGCGGATTGTTTTTTTTCTGGGATTGACGGCTGTCGGCCAGGCGGTTGGGCTGTATCTCTTCTCGAAATACGGCGGAACCTCCTATTTCGTGGACCGTTTTCTTGTGGGCAACAGCGCCCTTCTGCTGACGGCGGCCGGCATATCCGCCGCGGCGTTGCCGCGGGCCGGGTTGCGGTACGCCGCCGTGGGCGCCTCGGCGGCGCTCATGAGCGTATCCCTGCATGACTTGTATCACAATCGCCTCGATGAGAACGGGCTCAATCATGTGGGCGTTTACAGAACCTACGACGGCCGCGGCATGGCGGCCGCAATTCGCCGGGATTGGCGCCCGGGGGACGTCGTTTGGCATACATGGCGGCAGATCTTTTCGCCGATGCGCTGGTACGGACGCGAGCAGCGCCACATCATCATTGACATGTCGCAACGCATAAAAGTCGCGGAGAGTTATCGCGCGGCCGCTTCCGCCGAAGATATCGGCGCGGAACCCGTCGAGGTCGAAAACGCGATACAGGGCGTACGCCGCATCTGGTTTGTCGTTCCTGGCGATGCCGGTGATTTGGGCGCGATCTACAAAGGCATTTACGCGTGGCTTGCGGCGCGTTGCGGTCCGCCCGCCGTCTTCCGTTTTGGCGGCGAGGACGACATCCATGCACCATCGTCGCTGTTCCTTTTCGATTTGGAGACGGCGGGGATGCCGGACACGCATCCAACCGCCGATTCGACGCATCAAGTGGAAGTTTCCCGTATCGTCGCAACGCTTACCGCGCCTGAAAAGACCGGGGGAGAAGCCTCGGCAACCTTCATCAACGAAGATAAAAAACCCCAGCGAATACATTATGAAGCCTATGTGGCGGATGCCGTTTGTCGTGCGCAGAATTTCGACCGTGCCCTTGCCCAGGACAGCCGGTGGCGTGTACAACCCTATCGCGACCGCGACAAGGCCCGCCTGGCGATGCATACACGCGTGGACGCCAACAGCCATCCCGCCGATCTCATTTCCCAAACGTTCATTCTGGCGGGAGGAAGATACGGCGTGTTCGTCGAACGCCTTATGACCGGGGACATCTACCCTTCGCCCACGGCCGACTTTGTGATTCGGGTGGAAGATGCCGAGTTTCGCGTGCCCGGCACGGGGGACAAGCTGCGGGGCGGATGGATGTGGCGGCGGGCCGGCCAATGGGAAAACGACGCCGGCGGCGAATCGGTCGTCAGCGTGACCGCAGAAGATCCCGGCAACCGTCCCGAAGCGCTCGGCACCATCAGTACCGTCGCCTTCGTTCGGGAGGAACCGGAGGCGCCAATCCGCGATACACCCGTCATTGCGCAAGGTTCTTTGGTGGCGCTTCCAGGAAAAACCGAAACAATCAGGATTCCGACGCTCCCGGGAATGAGCCGGCTCTATTGCGTCGTCGCTCTGCCCAGGGATTGCGCCGTGGCGGCCGTGGCGCTGCCAATGCCATGCGAGTAAAAAAAGGATGGAATGACGTGAGTCGTAACCGGGCAGTCAGATTAGCCGTTCCCTGTGCCAACTGCGGCTCCGGGTCGGAAGAGTTCCCCCTGCTCACCGTGTGTCGAGCCGGATGCGTCCAATATAGACGGATGCGGCGTGTTTGTCGCCGGGATCGTTTTCATGCTGGGAATACCAACTGACGACGAGCGTGGGGGAGGCGTTGCCGTCTTCCGGGGGAACGACGACAAGACCGGGGTAGGAGGTATCGCCGCCGCTGGGCAAGGTAATCAACTCGGCAAGCGTATCGCCTTCGATTCGCCAGAAGCGCGTTCGGTAGCCATCATCCGTCTTGGCGCGTCCTCCGACAACGAACCAGTCCTTCCACATCCCGAACACCGGCGCATGCACCAATACGCCCGTGTCGGTCTCGCGCCACTCGGTCATTTCGGGATTGCTCCGCAGCCAGAACGACGTGCCCGCACCGTTGCCGGTGCGCGACAAAAGCCACACGCCGCCTTCCGGCGGGAAGTGCATATCCGCCTCGCCGGCCTTGTGCTCTTTCGTCGCGCAACTGATCGCTTCCCATTCAAGACCGTCCCTGGAACGAAGCAGCCGCGTTTCGCGGGCATCTGGCGAGGGTCGGTTCGCGGTATACGCGGCGCTGTAAAAAAATTCACCGTGTCGCCTTACGCGCCAGAGCCACCAGCCCTCCTCGTACACACCCTGAATCTTCGACCAGTTCGCGCCGTCCTCCGTCTTCGCGAAATACGACCGCACACAGCCGCGATCCGGCAGGCCGTGATCCGTCTTGTGTTCAAGGTTCCACGTGCCAAAGTAGCAATAAAGCGCGGCATCGTCCGATACAAAATGCGGATCCCGGTCGTCGCCGAACGTGTCGAGCGTCGCGCACGCTTCCCACGTCTTCAGATCCGTGCTTCGCATGACGCGAATCTCGCCGTCCATGGACATGTGCGTCGCGCCATGCCGGAAACACAGGTAATACGCGTCTCGCCAGCGAATCAGATCCGTAAAGGCGTTATGCCGGCCGTCGCCAAACGCCTTTACCATCCATTCGAGGTTCCCCTCGCCACGCGCCGCAAAACCCGCCAGCATCGAAACGCACACCAAACACGACAAACGCACCATGACCGTTGCTCCCGAACCGAATTCGCCTTTACTATAACACGACGTTGAACGGCTATACATCTGAACATTGCTGTCTAAAAGAAATGTAAGACAAAGCCACAATAACGCAAGGATTCAAAACGGCTTTATGCAAGCGGCAATTTGGACGGAGACAACATCTGAAAAGGAACATGGTTTGCCAGCAGGCTTTGTCAAGCGTGCGTGATTCTGAGATACTAAAACCGAAGCCGGATGGATCTATCCGAATTGGAAACAGCAAATGTTGACAGGAAAAGAGAATTATTACCGCGCAATCATGCACGGGTCACCGGAATGGGTACCCGTCCAACTGCATTGTCCGTTCGATTGCCTTCATGAACAGGACGAGGGGAAAAAGAGCCGAATTGTCGAGATGTCACGACAGTTCCCGAACGATTTGCTCAAACTGGAACCGGTTTTTCACTATGTCCAGCCGCCGGCCAAGGTGGATGGCGTAACGCGCTGGGTAGATCATTGGGGTACGGGCTGGGCCGATGACGGCAACGGGGCCAAGACCGAATTCCATCCGCTTGAGGCTGGATACGAACTCATGGACTCCTACCCGTTTCCGGATCCGCACGAGCCGGAGATCTTCGTTGCGGCGGAGCGCGCTCTTGCTCAACGGGGCGATCGGTATGTGTTGGCCCCGGTTTGGTTCACGTTGTTCGAACGGATGTGGATGTTGCGCGGTTTCGACAACATGTTGCTGGACCCTCTCGTGAATGAGAACGACTTCTTCTACCTGCAAGACATCGTCCTCGGTTTTGCGCTCGGGATGATTGACGAATGGTTGCGACGAGGTGTGGACGGCGTTTTCTTTTCGGACGATTGGGGCAGCCAGCGCGGGCTTCTGATCAATCCGGACGATTGGCGCCGCTATTGGAAGCCGGCCTATGAACAACTGTTCGGTCGGGTGCGCGGCGGCGGGGCGCACGTATGGATGCACCTCTGTGGCGACATTCGCGCCATCCTGCCCGACTTGCTCGAACTTGGACTCGATGTCCTGAATCCTGTCCAGCCACAGGCGATGTCCATTCGTGAACTTGCCCGCGACTTTGGTGGCAACGTGTGCTTTAACGGGGGGGTGGATGTCCAAGGCGTATTGGTTGCGGGCACTCCCGCCGAGGTTCGTGCGCATGTGTGCGAATTGATGAATGTCTTTGCGCGTTCTGACGGTGGATATGTGTTGACAACCAGCCATGGGATCATGCCCGAGACCCCGCTTGACAACATTATCGCCCTTTATGAAACGGCACTCGGCTTGTGCAAGCCGCTTGGTAGGTAGTTGTTGAAAGAAATTACTTGCCCGCTTCCGTGTTGGCGGCGAGATCGAGCGATATTTCGCCGGATTGAATGGCCATGGTGGCCACGATTTCGCGAACATGGGCAAGATTCGCGAGCCAGGGATCGAAAAACTGCCGGACCTGTTCCGGTGAAAGATCTTTGAGCAGGTGGTTTTCCGCCAAGAGAATCGCGAGCTCCGACACGGCCTCAACCGTGTTCTTGGGCTGAACACGAATATACAAGTTGCCCTGTTGCGGGAGTTTGTCCTCCTTGGGCGGATTTTCGACGAGGTTTTCGATGAGGGGCCGGCAATTGCTCAGGAGCAACGACGAACCGGCAATGGCTGCCGCCGGTTCCATCGAAGGGCCTCCGATAAGCGACAGATGAACCATCCGTTTTTCCGAATTGTAGTGCGGAATCATGTCGCCGGGAACGGGCGGTGGAAAGGGCGGCAGATTGGCGTATGTGCGGAGAATGGCGTCGGGGGAGGCATCCATTGAGAAGAGCAGTTTGGGCATCGGCGCCATTTCATTCAAATCCATGCCTTGCCAGGCCAGCCGGACGCCGGGACCGAGATGGCCGATCAAGCCCTCGCTTACCTGCGCCAGCATGGGCGCCGCATCACGAAAGCGGGACCACCGGGCATCGAATTGATCGCGCAGGCCAAGCGCCGCCAGCACAGACGTTCCGCATTCGCCGACTGGACGCCCCAGATTGAGCGACAATTGGATGGCGCCGTCGGGCGGCATAATCAATTCGACCGGTCCGGCCGTTCCGATTGCTTGTCCAAGGCGTTCTTTCCACGTGTCCACCAATGCGGCGCGGCACTTGATTCTTGCATGGGTCTTTTCGATGCGCAGCACGAAACTGACCCCTTTCAAGACCTTTCCCGGCGGACAGGCGCCCGCAAACGTCACGGCGCCGTGAATATCGCCGGCTTCGTCACCATTGGCCTTGTTTGCCAAGGCCTTCTTTTTCAGGGCTTCGTCCGGGCGCAGGGTCAGCGCGCGAATCAGGGCATCCCGCGATCTGCCGGCCAGCAGCGTCCGCCCCCGCACGGCAAAATGAAGTCCCGCGTTCCTTACATGGGCCATCCGCAAGCCGCCCGCATAATCCTCGTCAATGCCGGGAACCCATCGCCGGCACTTGTTCAACACGCAGCCGATGCGCGTCATCCGGCTCACGACGATCGCATCGGTCCATTTGTCCGTGTCGGTTCCAGACACATACACCATGTCCGGGACGAGGTTGCGCAGGATCCAGTCCGGCATGCCCACATCCTGCCCGATGCGGGCCGCCAGAGTGCCGCCACCCAGCTGGGGCGGAAGGATCTTCCATAAGTCCGATGCCGCGATCGCCTCGCGCTTGGCCTGTATGTCGTTTGCAAACAGGTGGAAGGCTTGGTTTGCCGGGATGAATTGCTCCATCGGGGCGTTGTCGCGCGTCGCCCAGCAGCCATATAAAACAAGCACCATCACAATACCCAATGCGATATTGCGTTCCCTTCCGTGGCGCGCGCGAGTTCCTCGAATGCGTGGGGCTTGGTCGGAGCCCGTGAAACTGCGGACCGTCTCGCTCATCGAGCACCCCCTTTCACCGAAACGGACGTATAATCGCCGGGCATGCCGTCATCGCCGGGAAAAGCGGCATGCACCATGCCCTCGGACGGTTCGAAAACCACGCTCTGCCGGGTGTTTCGATTCCAGATGCACGCCGGTTCCGGTTTTCCAATCTCATGATCCGCCAGGATCGTTTTCATCTTTCCGGCGCCCACAATATGCTCGCCGCCAACCAATTCCGCCACACGACCATAGCGTATCCGGTCGTTTTCGTCCGTGGCCGATGCCGGATCCACGCCGAGGAGAATCCCCTTGTCGGGACGGCGGATATTCACGCGCGCACCGAATTCAAGGACGCAGGCGTCTCCGGTCTTTTTGGCGGGGCTCCGGAGCGAAGAACGCTTGCGCCCACGTCCTTTTGCCTCTTTTTCGTTTTCCTCCGGCGGGGGGGATTTCATATCGAATCCGGCGGCCAACACATGATATCCCCGTAACGTTGAATATCCCTGCAAACGCGACACGGCCGCCGAAAGATTTTCCTCGTTCTGCAGAATTTCGCGCAGTACGAACTCAACCGGAGGAGCATCTATGGAAGGAACGCCCAGCGACTCGACGCGTTCGGCGCACAGGATCAGTCCGGCGTCATTCATGCCGGTAAATACCCCGGCGTTCCAGGCAAAGCCCACGTGAGCAAAGGCGTGGCCCGAAGCCGGTTTGGCCTCGACGATGACGGCTTTTTCGGGTTCATCCCAATCGAGATTCCGCGCGACAAGCAATTCGCCGGCGCCCGCGTGATCGCCGACGGCCGCAAACATCGTGCACAGCGGCGCACGGTAAAATCCATCGGCCGTGGGCTGGGCCGTGATAATGGAAGCGCATTGGAGCATCCACAGCGAATCGAACGGCAAACAGGCGGCGTCGGCCATGCCCCGCAGTTCATCGAGCGTGTCCATCGAGAGTCCCTGCAGCAACGGCCGCACGCCCATGGCCATCGCGAACAGCAGCAGCGGCGACACGTCCAGCCGGGCCGCTTGCAGATATTTCCAGACCTGCGAGGACGGTTTCAGTTTTCCTTCATCCATCGGAACCACGAGCCGCGCGCGATACAACTCGCCGATTTCTTCCTTGAAGGCCGCGCCGCGCTGATAACCCATTGCATAGGCGTCCCCTGACACCGCACAGCGTAAGCCGCCCTCCACTTCGCCCAGAACCGCCGGTTCGGGAATGGGCCGGTCGGGTTCCGGTTCGCCCTTGGTCATCAATTTCGAGAATTCGCGACAGAACCATTCCATCATGCCCGGCCCGTAGAAGTTGCTCGCCGTTTCGTAATACAGCCGACCGTAGTATTCCGGTGGAACGAAATACATGAGGTGATCGTTGCTCAGGCCGACGCTGAACTGGGCCGCATATCCGCGCGCCAACGCGCGCTTGCGCAGTTCAAGGCCGATTTCGACGCAGGGTTCGCCGGGAAGGAAGGTCAGCAGCAAATCACCGATTTCAAGCGCATGTAGGATTGTGGACGGAAACACCAGCGTCGAAGCCAGCGATAGCGGCATATCGGGCGTCGAACAGGCCAAGTGTAGTTTGTGATCCCCGCATGTAATGGTGTCGGCAATGGATTTGGCCCGCTCGGCCAAAATGCGGCCCAGCGATTCGACACGGCCCCAATGGTCTTTGTTTTCGGGATTTGTGGGCCGTTGATTCCCTTCCGCGCCATTGAGGAACATTGCCACGCAATGCCCCCCGACGAGTTTTTCGAGTGTTTCGTAGTAATAGCCAGGATACTCGGCCGAAATCGCGTACAGATCGTCGTCATGGACGGTCGTCGGGTGCGCCGCCAGATTCGTGACAATGGCGATGGGATTGCCGTCGGCGTCGTCCACACGAATCACACCGATTTGCGGATCGATCGGGCCTCCGGTTTCGCGCCGATTCGATGTGAAATCGTGTTGTTCGCCTGTTCCATACCCGATAGCGGCGCGTTTGCGATCCTCGTAGGCTTCGCGCATAGCCTTGGCGAAACCTTGCGCGGTCTGTTCGAGCACCTCCGGCATGAAACGGCCTGCCACCGCCCGGAACACGAGTTGTTTGACTGTCGCGCCCGTGCCGCTGTGTGTATGGGTGGCCGTCAGAATGATGTTTTGGGGCTTGACTTCCGGGGGCGCCAGTTCAAGCACGCGTGCGCGCAGTTCGCGGTTGATGATGCACAAATCCGCGTTGATCAGAAAGAGCGACGTTTCACCGTCGTTTAGATACAGGCAGCGGGCCCACAGCGGGTCGTGGACCGATGTTGCGCCCCTTCCCATCCGGCTGCCATATCCGTTCAACGGCGTGCCAAGAGGCGGCGTGATATCCGCTTTCGCCGCCCCGGCTTCCAGCGCATGGCACCGTCCCCCGACGCATACATCCAGCGCCGCAAACAATAAAAGAAAGCCTAATATTTCAGGCATTTTACGCATTATTCGGCCACTCCTCGGATTTTGTGCCGCACAACCCGCTCCGGATTATACGAACGCCATCCCGGAGATGCAAAAGGGCGAAGCCGAATGCCGGCTCCATTTTCTCTTTGCCAAGCACGAATAAAACAGGGCATATCGTCCAGCCGCCAACAGAGTTGGTAGGTATGACATATTTTTGGGGGACAAATGGAATGGACTGGGTAAAGTGATGCCATGAACAGGAAAATTGACAAAAATACCACAGATGAAATTTTGGGGTCAGGGAAGGTATACTTCATGTGAAGGCAAGACGGCCAGGCGGCCGGCTGTATTACATGAAGCGTGCAAGCAAGACTTTTGAATGGGAAGGTATTCATGGGCAGCGACAAGCCTGCCGAGATCCGGATCTATTGTATCTGCGGTCAGAAAATGAAGGTGTCCGAATCCATGTTCGGACTGCCGGGGAAATGTGTCGCCTGCCGCCAGCGCATTCGTATTCCCACCAAAGGCGAGTTGGCGCCCGGCACTACGGAGGTCTATCTCAAGGATCGCCCGGAATTCCTTCGGAAGCCTTCCCGTAAAAAAAACGGCGTGGCGCCGAAAGCCGCGCCGTCCGACGAGGCGGAAGGTATCGAGCTGGGCGATCGGTCGGATCTGGTCAGCGCGGCCATCCTCGATATTCTCGAACCGTTGCGGGTTTTGTGCAGCCTGTCGCATAAACTGCAAAGTCAGGCGGCGGCCATGAAAGCCGGCGAGGGCGGGATTCTCGCCGGCGACGATCCGGCGGCCCTGAATGCCTATATCGCCCGGGTTCGGGACGCGCGGGCCGAATTGGACGATCATCTCCGCCAGCGGCTCATGGAAACCGCCATTGAACTTTCCAGCACAAGCGAAAAGATTGTTCAGGCGGGATTGTCGCTTCGAATTGGCGAGACGTCGCTTGAAGCATTTCGGGACACGGTGGACCGCCTCCGCCACCGGCGCGATCACTTGGAACGTCTTCAGCAAAACATCCGGGGCTGGCTGACGGTGACCGATCCGCACACGGCGGGCGGATACGCCAATGTCTCGTTGGACGCCATTCCCGAATCCGGTTTTCAGCCTGTCTTGCCGTCCGAAACGAGCCATTCCCGCTCCTTGTTCGACGAACATATCAGCGCCCTGCGCGAGGCGTTGCTGCGCCGCGAACGGGCCGAACTACGATTGAACGAGACCAAGCGGCTTCGGACCGGCGCTTCCATGTCCGCTTCGGTGCTCGCGGATTGCCGCGCCCATGCGCAAGCCGAAAAGGCGCGGGCCGACGCGGAGGTCACCTTCCGCCGCAAACGCCTCGAACAACTCAGCGCCGACTATGCCGGTGATGTGCAAACCATCCAAGCCGCCCGCGACCGGCTTGCGCGGCAATTGAAAGAGGGCACGATTGACATCTCATTGCATAATTCCCTCGAGCGCGATATGGTGCGTGCCCAGAACGACTGTGCCAGCGTTCACAGCGTCATCGCCCGCGCGTTGATTGCCAGCGCGCCGCAAGACGTGCCGTCACCACACGGTTCGCTTATTCGGCGCATGGCCCGGCCCGTCGTTCCGCCGGGTATGGGAAGCGACACGGATTCTTGGATCGCATGGTCGGCCGCCATTGCGCTGGGTCTGAGCGTTTTCCTTCCGGTGGTGGACGACTTGTCGCCGGTCCGTGCCTATCAGGAACATTTGTTCCGCGGCCAGACGGCCCACTGGGCCATGACGCTTCCCATCTTGGTGGGGGTGTTGGTTACGCTGGCGGGAGCGCTTCCGTGGCGTATGACGCGTGGGGTGGCGCTGACGATGCTCTGGCTTGGGGTGACCGTGGCAGCGGCGGGTTTTATTCATGAAGCCCAATACGGAACCGGCGCTGCGGCCGTGCGTTTCCGCCAGGGGCTTCCTTGGATCTACCGGCCGGGAATACTTCTGATGCTTGCGGCCGATTTGAGCGTGCTTGTGGCCGCAACCGTGGCGTTGGCGCCGTACCGAATTGCACGCGTCATCATTCCGGTGGCCTGCTGCATTTGCGGAACAGCGATCTTGGGCATTTCAACGGATTGGGCCGGATTGCGCGGACCGCGTCCGGAACTTTCTGTTACATGGAGCGATAAGGCCGCGCAATCGGATGGCGCGTATGAGGTCAGCGTTGCCGTGAACAACAAAGGGAAGCGGCCGGTATTGATTGGGCCGGGAACCGGCCGAAACGCCACCATTTACCTATTGGAACGCTTCCGGAACGACATGACATGGGAAGATGTATCATTTCTCAAACCGCACGATGTGCGGCAGGTCGCTCCCGGTGAAACAGCCCTATTCCACCATTCCCTGAAGCCGGGGATTTACCGGGCCAGCCTGCGTGCGCGAAATACGGGAAACGATGCCGCCGTCGTTTCCTTTACGCTTCCTGAAATTCCTGAAAAAACAGCCGAATCACCCGCAACGGAATCGCTTTCGTCTACTCCGGTTCCCGCTGAAACAGGCGTGTCCACGTCCTCGGAACCGATGCAAGAAGGGGCAAAAGTCGAACTTCGGGGTATCGTTAATGGGGAGTCTAGAGGTCCGAGGTTTTCATTGGTGCTTTATCCGCCGGATGGTAAGATCGCTTTCCTGGATCTTGGGCTTGGCGAGATGGTCTACGGCGATTGGATCGCTTCCGAGTACAATCCGGAACGCCAAACGGTAACGCTGGCCAAAAACGGTGAATTGCTGATTCTCAATCGCGGCCAACTGGCAATTCTGCCATAACCGCATCAAAGGGCCGATCGTTATTGGCCTCCTCCGTGATGTGCGGTTTTTTTACGGGAAAAAACACGATGAATATTTGCATCATGGGAGCGGGCGCATGGGGCCTGGCCTTGGCGCGTCTGCTTGGATTGAAGGGGCACGGCGTTTCTTTGTGGTGCCGGCGTCCGCAGGTCGCGGTTTCTTTGCGCGAAAACCGGCAACGCCCCGAATTGCTTCCGGATGTCGTGTTGCCGGCATCAGTGGCGGTCGTGTCGGAACCGGTGGACGATGCCGATATGGTTGTGCTGGCGGTCCCATCGCATGCCATGCGGTCGGTGCTCGAAACGCATCCCATGCCGTCCGGCGCGATACAGGTCAGCGTAACCAAGGGGATTGAGAACGATACCCTTCGACGAATGAGCGAGGTTATAGCCGAAACCGGCGGAAAAGGTCCGATTGCCGTCTTGTCCGGGCCAAGCCATGCCGAGGAAGTGGGGCGCGGTCTACCCGCCTCCCTTGTGGCAGCCAGCCACGACGAGGCGGTCGCGGTACAAGTGCAGAAGATATTCATGACGGATACGTTTCGTGTCTATACCTCAAGTGATTTGGTGGGTGTCGAATTGGGCGGAGCGCTGAAAAACGTCATGGCAATTGCCGCGGGCGTATGTGACGGGCTTGGATTGGGAGATAACGCCAAAGCGGCCCTGATGACCCGCGGACTGGCCGAGATTGCCCGATTGGGCGTGTCAATGGGCGCCGATCCCCTTACCTTCGCCGGATTGAGCGGGCTGGGCGATCTGGTGGTGACCTGCGCCAGCCGACACTCGCGAAACCGGGCTCTCGGTGAACGCATTGGACGCGGCGAAACGATTGCCGGCATCCTGGGAAAAATGCAGACGGTTGCCGAGGGGGTGCGCACGGCCCAGTCTGCCTGCGATTTGGCCCAAAGACAAGGCATTGAAATGCCCATCACGGAACGGGTCCGTGCCGTCCTGTTTCATGGCGAAGAACCACGCCGGGCGATTGCCGCGCTCATGCAGCGCGACGCCAAACCCGAGCGTAACTGAATCATCCCGGTGTCGGGCGGTCCTTTTAGGGAATCTCCGGTTGTCCGATGGTGTTTGAAATTGGTAGAATAAGTTCGCGGCGGGAGGTGTGCCATGTTCGAACAAATTGAGCGGGCGGCGGAGGTCTTGTCAAATCCGAAAGCAGGGTGGGTCAACCGGCGCGACGCCTCGGCATTTCTCGGCGAAGTGCTTGTGCGTTCGTTGGTGGCCTTGATCCGGCACCGAAATGACACGGATGAGGATGTGCGCAACGCCGTGGAGAAATATGTGGCGAAGGTCTGTTCCTGCGTTCAGGACGTCAAGAAGGGCAGCGCCTCTGTCGAACATTCGCTTGAGGAATTGGCGCAGGCCTGCTCTGAATCGCCCGAAGTTACGGTCACCATGCACGTTCAGGGATTTGTCGCGGACGTAAAACTGCCCAATGGTCATGAACATCGCGTATTCGTTTCCCGGTACGCCGCGGAGAACGGCCCGCCGATGATTCGCGTCTTTTCCATTTGCGGCAAACCAACGCCGAAGGCGATTCCCTGGGCGTTACGGGCCAACATGCAGATGTCGCACGGCGCGCTGGCGCTTACAGGCGAAGGCCATGAGGAACAGTTCGCGCTGGTGGACTACTACCTTGCCAGCGAGGTGTCGCCTATCGAAATCGCCGCGTCGGTTCGTGAATTTGGCTTTTATGGCGACTGGATCCAAACGCGTCTCAAGGAACTGGAGCGGTAACATGTCTAGTACACTCCATCAACCTTATCTGTGCGACGAGGGTGGATGCCTTTCTCCCGCGTTGACCGGTGAACGACGGTGTTGGGCGCATCTGGACGATCCGGCGGGATTCCTCCGGGTGCTTCATCTTGGCAACGCCGCAGGCGCCTGGCTGGCGGGGATCGATCTTTCCGGACGGGATCTGCGCGGCGCGAATTTCAGCGGGGCGCGGCTGTCCGGCGCAAATCTTTCCGGCGCCGATCTGCGCGACGCCGACCTGACTCGCTGTTTCCTTGATTTCGCCAATCTGCGTGGAGCGATCCTGGCCAACGCAAACTTGGAGTTGGCCGTGCTGGGCGGCGCCGATTTGGCCGGCGCGGATTTTGAAGGCGCCAACCTTCGACGATCGAACCTGGTCGGCGCACAGGGACCCCGCGCGCGATTCATTCGCGCCAACCTCTACTATGCCCGGCCCGGCAACGCGAATTTTCCCGATGCCGTGTTCGATTATGCGTGCATTGAACGAACGATTTTCCGGCGCGCCAATCTGGCCGGCGCGTCTTTCACGGGCGCGGAAGGGAACGCCAATTTCGAAAACGCCAATCTGGAAGGCATCCGCCGATGATTTTCCGCGCTTTTCTGTTGAATGTAAACGAGGCCAACGCTTACGTGATCGGTTGCGAACACGACCGTGAGGCCCTTCTGGTTGACGCCGGTGATTTTGATGGACGGATTAAAGATTTCCTCGACGAACAACGGCTCAAACTGGCGGCGATCTTCCTGACGCACGACCATTACGACCATACCAACGGACTCGACGACGCAATCGCCTATTCCGATGCCGTGGTCTATGGTGGGCACGGCCAATCGGGCTGTTCCAAGTCGCGACCGGTGGAGCATGGCGGTATTATTCGCGTAGGACGTCTTGAAGGACGGGTGCTGGCTACTCCCGGCCACACGAGCGACAGCCTCAGTCTCGCGTTCGAGGGTCTTGTTTTTACTGGCGACGCTCTGTTTGCTGGAAGTGTCGGCGGGACCGCTTCTCCACGGGCCGCCAAGCAGCAAATCGAACATCTCCGAAAACACGTGCTCACCTTGCCGGACGACTATGCCGTGTATCCCGGTCATGGACCTGCCAGCACCATTGCCATCGAACGCCAATACAATCCCTTCTTCGTGTAATTCGGTGCAATCCGGCGTTTTTGCTTCCACACCGATATTGTGTCGGGATGCGATGGCGGTTTTGCGTGCCTTGGAATCATGAGCCGCGCTTTAGTACCATGCGTCCATGAGTGAAAAGAGCCTGTTTACACAAAACGTCATTGCGATCATTTGGGATTTCGACAAGACCCTGTCCCCGCATTACATGCAAACACCGCTTTTCAATGCCTATGGGATTGACGAACGGGCATTTTGGGCGGAGGTGGCCGCGTTGCCGTCATATTATGCACGGGCGGGTGTTTGCGTACAGCGGGATACCTGCTACTTGGGGCATTTGTTGTCGTATGTGCAACACGGGCGCATGCCGGGTCTGACGAATGCAAAGTTGCGGGAGTGCGGCGGGAGTATCGTTTTTTTCCCGGGCATACCGGAGTTGTTCGACCGCCTGGGGAGCGATTTGGCCGGCGATCCGTTTCAAGAACTGGGATTGCATGTCGAACACTATGTGGTCAGCACGGGACTGAAGGAGATGATCCAGGGTTCGACTATTGCCCCGAAGTTGGCGGGAATCTGGGCCAGTGAATTTATCGAGACTCCGGCGGCCCCCGGTTTCGATGCCTCGAGCCAACCGGAATCCGGGGTAATCAGCCAAATTGCGGGGTTTCTTGATCATACGACCAAGACACGGGCCCTATTCGAAATCAACAAGGGCGTGAATCGTTATGAAGGCATTTCGGTCAATGATCGACTCCCGGAAGAAGAGCGGCGCGTCCCGTTCAGGAACATGATTTATATCGCGGACGGCCCCAGCGACATACCGTCGTTTTCGGTTGTGCGCAAAGAAGGCGGCTTGGCCTATGCGGTATACGACCCGGATTCCCGCGAGCAGTTTGCCCAGGCGGTTGCCTTGCAGGAGCAGGGGCGCGTGGACGCCTACGGTCCCGCCGATTATCGTCCAGGCAGCCAGACGGATCTCTGGCTGAGGCTGCAAGTGCGCCGGATGGCGGAACGGATTTTTACCGATCGGCGTCAAGCGTTTGATCGCCGGGTTGTACGGGGACCGATCCATATCGAAGAGGGGTAGCGCATTGCATGGAGCGCGCCATGAGGCAGCCGCTGACATATGTTCTGGTAATCAACTGGAACGGCATCGGGCATCTGGCCGAGTGTTTTGACTCGCTTCTGGCCGGTTCGTATCCCAAGACCCGGTTTGTACTGATTGACAACGCCAGCACGGACGGATCCGTTGCCTTCGTTCGCGAACGGTACGGAAACGATCCAAGAGTGGACATTCTCGAACTGCCGGAAAACGTCGGTTGGTCGCGCGGAAACAATGCGGGCATTGAATTCGCCATGAAGGCGGGCGCCGACTATATTTTCCTGTTGAACAACGATACCGCCACAGAGCCCGGCGCCGTCGCCAATCTGGTGGCGATGGCCGAGGCGCATCCCGAAGCGGGCGCTCTTGCGCCGAAGATGCTGATGTATGACAATCCGGCGATTCTCAATTCGATAGGCGTGGAATGCTCGATTATCGCTTCATCATGGGATCGTGGGATTGGGCGATTGGATGGTCCGCGGTGGGACGAGGTGGTACCGGTGTTGGCGGCCTGCGGCGGGGCGGCTTTTTTCCGCGTGGAGGCCCTGCGCAAGGCAGGGGTTCTTCCCGTGGATTTCGATATTTATCTTGACGATCTCGATCTGGGCTTGCGGATCTGGAATGCGGGGTACCAGGTGCTGACCTGCCCCTCGGCCCGGGTGCGGCATAAATTCAGCGCGACCATGGGCAAGGGCGGCGCGGCGAAACGAAAGTATTACCTGAACACGCGCAACCGGGCGTATGTGATTATGCGCAACTTTCCCTTGTCGCGCTGGCCAATCGTCAAATTGGCGTTTCTGGTGGGCGAAATGCGCGCGATAGGACGGGCCCTGCTCGATGGCGCCTGGTGGCGCGCCATGGCGCACATGCGTGCTTGGGGCGCGGCCATAACCTATGCGCCAAGCGCCGCGAGGGAACGCATGCGGCGTTGGCGCGCGGGCCAGTCGCGTTGCCGGTTTTGGCCTCTGATTCGGAAAGATCGCCTGTTTTTCCGGGGTGTCGAATTTCCTGAAAACGGCTGGTACGCGGAATGCAATGGACTGCGTCCCATCTCCGCACGCGCGCGGTTGAGGGTAAACGCCGGAAGGTTGCGGGTCGTCAGTGTGAATTGCTATCCTGCCTGCGGCGCCGTATCCATCGAAGTTCTCGCCCAAGGACAGCGTGTAACCGTTTTTGAAACGCGGGATCGCGATGAATATGTTCTCGAAACATCCGCGGGTGAACTCGAGTTTGTTGCGCGGCGGATTTTTTATGCCGAGGAAACCGGCGAACCGGCCGACTACGGCGGTTGGCTGGCCGTTGAACTCGTTTAGGCGTTCCGTGGGGACGTGGTTTCTTGATTCGAAACTTCCACGCGTAGCGCATGGAAGTCGCGAGCGACAAAGTAAAAACCTTGACTGAAACAGTGCGGCGACGCCGCTTTGGCCATGACATGACCCGAACGGATTTTCACGCATATTTGGAAGCGCGCCGGGTGCTTATTGACAAGGCGCTTGACCAAGTGTTGCCGCCTGTCACCCGGGCGCCGCAAAGCGTCCATGCCGCCATGCGGCACGCGGTTTTGGGCAGTGGCAAACGGTTGCGTCCCATTCTCAGCATGGCCACCAGCGAACTGGTGGAACTACCCTTGGAACGCGCGATGCCCTGTGCTTGCGCGGTTGAACTGATACACAACGCATCGTTGATATTGGATGATTTGCCGTGCATGGACAATGCCACGGAACGGCGCGGTAATCCGTGCGTGCATGTGGCGTTCGGGGAGGCGACGGCTCTGTTGGCCGTCATGGGATTGATTGCGAAGGCGTATGAATTGTCCGCCCGTGCAGGCAATTCGGATGTGATGGCCTGTCTGGCGGCGGCCATGGGAACCTCGGGCCTTGTCGCGGGCCAGCACGCCGATTTGGCCTTGACGGGCAACGGAATTTCCATTGACGCCATCGAGGAAGCGCATCAGGGAAAATCGGCCGCGCTCTTTGTGGCCGCCACCCAAGCGCCCGCCTTGCTGGCCGGCATGGAATCCGCCGGATTGGAAGCCTTGGAATCCTATGCCCGCAACTTGGGCTTGGCGTTTCAAATCACCGACGATCTGCTTGATGCCATGAATGGTTTGGAGGACGTGGGCAAGGATACTTTTGTGTCGCAACTGGGCGCGGAAGGCGCCCGAAACCGGGTCGAGCAGCTTGTCGCGTCGGCGTTGGGCGCGCTCGATCGCTGGGGTGCGCGCGCCGATGCGTTGCGCATGATGGCTGATTATGTTGGCGCACGGTCGCGGTAGCGGTTGGGGCATTTATGCGCGCCTCGCGGGGATTGCTCTGCTGATTGGCGCGGCCATCTATGCCGGCTTGTGGCTTGGGGAAAAATCAGTCCGTTTTCCGGAAGACCGGCCCATGCAACCGGCGCAGCCGGAACAGGCGCAGCGGCAATCCGAAACCTCGGCGCTTCCGCCTCCGCCCGTCTATTGTTCCATCCATATTCCATCGGGCGCGGGGCAGAGTGTCGCGCTTGCCGAGATCGGAATGGCCGCCAAGGCCGGCGTTCATCAATTCATGGTGGATGTGCCTTTGCCTTGGGAAGGGGATGCGGACATTTTTCTCGATCCCATCGCATGGGTGTGCCAGGCCGACCCCGAAGCATCCATCATGCTCTATGTCCGCGTGGATCCGCCTCCCGCCTGGATATTGGCCCATCCGGATGAAATCGTACAGAAGCCTGGTCAGGAGCCGGTCTCCGTATCGCTGGCCTCGTCCACATGGCGGCGGGACGTGTGCGCGGCGCTGGAAGGTTTTATCACCGGCGTCAAGGCGTCGCAGCAAAAGGAACGCATTCTTGGGTATGTCATGGGCGGACTCGAAGAGGGCGGATGGAACCACGGTTCCATTTACGACATGTCGCCCGCCAACGTTCGCGGATTCCGATCATGGCTGCAGACATTTTACAAGGAACCGGCCGCCCTTCAGCAGGCGTGGGGCGCGGCCAATGCCGCATTCGACACGGCGCCCATTCCCGATATGCCCGATTCTCCGGCCATCTGTCCCCTGTTTTGGGACGTCGGCGAAATGCAGGCGCGCGCGGATTTTTTACGCTACACTTCGGAGATTACAGCCGAAGTCATTCTCGAACTGGCCGCCCACGTCAAGAAACTGGCTGGTTCGGACTGCAAGGTCTATGCGCCGTATGGATACACGTTCGAAATGACCGACAGCGCCTCGGGGCACTTTGCGCTGGGCAAACTCCTGCGCGGCGATATAGACGGATTCATAAGCCCGGTTTCGTATATTGACCGCGGCGTGGGCGGTGTGGGCGGATTGATGGGACCCGCCGACAGCGCCCGCCTGCATGGCAAGGAATGGATTTTACTCGACGACACGCGCACGGGGTTGGTTTATGATCCGGCGACGGGCGAAGTATCCCGGCCCAAAAATCTGCGCGCCGAAGACGTCTATGCCGTTCAGCAACGCAATTTTACCACCGCCCTCATTCACGGGGTAGGTTTGTCATGGGCGGACCCCGAAGGGGATGGATGGCTGCACGATGCCGAAATGTGGTCGCGTTTAGCCAAAATGAAGGCCATTTATCAACAGATTCAGGCGGATTCCGCGGCGGGTGATCTCCCGAAGCCGCTACTGGCGGTCGTTGCCGATGAAAACAGCCGCTTTTATATGCACGGCGCACGTGAAAACGTCGAAGTTTTGCTGTGCCAGGTCCGCGACAGCGCCGCCCGCGCCGGCATTCCCGCCCGTTATTATTTGCTTTCGGATGTCTTGGACGATCATGCGCCGCCGGCGAATGTTTACCTGTTTCTGAACACCTTCAAACTCGATGCGGACCCCCGCGAGCGATTGCACCGGCTTCTTGAACGAAACAAGGCCGCCGCGATTTGGCTGTACGCGCCCGGTTATATCGCCCAAACGGCCTTGGTGGAGAATATTTCGGCGACGGTGCGTATACAAGCCAAAATGTTCGAGGGTCCAGCGCGTAGCGGATCGCAAGCCCTCTTGCCCGGACGATGGATCAACAAGGATGAGCCGTTTGGCGCGGATCTCGATTGGTCGCCGCTTTTCTACATTGACGATCCATCGGCGGATGCGCTCGCGAAATACCGCGCATCGGGCAAGGCCAGCATCGCCGTTCGATTCTTTCCGGAGGGGTGGTCGTCCATTTTTTGCGCGGAACCCGGCCTTTCCACAGCCATGCTTCGTGAGATCCTGTGCATACTCGAGTTGCCTCTCTATTTTCAGCCGGGATCGTTGCGGTTTCTCGATGCGGCCCGTTTCGCGCCCAATCTGGTGGCCATTCATGCCAAGGAAAGCGGCGAACGCCTACTCGATCTCGACCGGACCTGCGATATTCAAGATCTGCTGTCCCCGGATATCGGATGGCCCCGTAAACAATCGGTTGCCATTCCGCTTAAAACAGGGGATACACGATTGTTGAAACTTACACCCGTCGAGGAAATTGAAGAACAACCGGCGCAGGAACAGGCGCCGTCATAACACGACCATGGGGAGGAATCGTGAATGAAGCCCAACGCGGTAGCGGTATTGGACGTCGGTAAAACGAACAAAAAGGCGAGTCTGTACGACCGCCAACTCCATATCCTCGGCGAGGATCGCCGCCAAGTGCCACCACGGGAAATAGACGGCCTGGAAGTGGACGACACCGATACCTTGCTGGCGTGGTTCCGCGATGCCCTGAAGCGCTTGGCCGGACTGGCCGAGATCCGGGCCATCGCCATTACAACGCACGGCGCGACGGTTGCCTTGCTTGACGGCGAAGGGCGCCTCGCGCATCCGATTGTGTCGTACAGCGCCGCAAAGGGTTCGGAAGTGCAGGAGGCCTTCTACGCGGAGTTCGGCAGCCGCGAGGCGCTGCACCGCGTGACGGGCACGCCCGACGTCGGATTCGCGAACATGGCGAAAGTGCTCTATTATCTTAAAACGAGACGGCCGGACGCATGGGCAACCGCACGGCACGCCCTTTTCTTTACGGGGTATCTTGGCCATGAATTGACCGGCGCGTATGGCATGGAGCCGACCTACGCGGGCAATCATTGCTATCTGTGGGATTTCACCCGAAACGCCTGGAGCGATGTCGCCTTGAAACTCGGCGCCGATGTCCTTTTCCCCAAAACATTCGGCCAGGCGTGGGATTGTCTGGGTATCGTGAAACCGGAGTGGGCGGCGGATTGCGGAATACCGGCGGATTGCAAAGTCACCTTCGGTATTCACGACTCGAACGCCAATTATCTGCCCTATCTTGCCCGAGGCTACGACGATTTCCTGTTGAACTCGACCGGAACCTGGTGCGTGCTGATGCGGCCCTCGCCAACGGCCGAGTTGTCGGACGACGAAATCCGCGCAAAAGTCCTGTTCAACATGGACGTCTTCGGGCGGCCAGTGCGAACGTGCATTTTTCCCGCCGGCATGGAATACGACACGTTCAGGGCATTTACGGACCATGCCGATCGGACCAGCGTGGACGACGTGCGCCGCGTCGTGGCGGAAAAACGGTTGTTTGTGATTCCCGGCGTGTTGCCCGACGCCAGCGCCTTTCCCGGCGCGAAACCGCGTGTGGTCAACGGCAGCCAGGAACATCCGATCGAAATGCTCAAGGCCGCGCCGGACAAGCCCATGACGCCGCTCGGCCAAGCATACTATGCCGCATTGAATCTGAGCCTTGCGCTGGCCACACGCAAAATGCTGTCGTGGTGCGCCGTCAAGCCCGGTACAACCATTTTCATCGAGGGCGGTTTTGCAAAAAATACGGCGTATTGCGAATTGCTTGCCACGCTCTGCCCCGAACAACGATTCGTTTTGACGAACGTCCAGGAAGGGACCTCGTTCGGCGCGGCCCTGACCGGCTGGATGTGCGCCGAAGGCCTGTCGCTCGAATCCATTGGCAGCGAATTCGATATCGAAACCACGCCGATTGCGCGCCGGGATTACGGGAATCTGGATGCCTACCAGGACGCATTTCAGGCCTTGTTGTGACGGTATGAACAATGGAAAGCCTGATTGATATTCGTGGCCTCGATGTGCGGTTTGACCTGAAGGAAGGGACGATTCGCGCGGTCAACGGGATCAATCTCGCATTGCCGGCGCAACGGACGATGGGTATCGTCGGCGAGAGTGGCTGCGGAAAGAGCATCATGGCGCGGGCGATACTCGGCATTTTGCCTCCGCGTGGACGCATCACGGCGGGCCGCATCATGCTTGCGCCGCGTAACGGCGCCGGATCGCCGATCGATCTCGCCCAATTGCCGCCATCGAGCCGCGCGATGCGGAAAATCCGCGGAGCGGAAATCGCGATGATTTTCCAGGAACCGATGACCTCGCTCTCGCCTGTCCACACCGTCGGCAATCAGATTATGGAAGGAATCCGTCTACATCAACCGGTCTCCAAGGCGGAAGCGCGTGATCGCGCGGTAGAAATGCTGCGTTTGGCCGGTATTCCGATGGCCGAGCGCCGTGTGGATGCCTATCCGCACGAGTTGTCCGGCGGTCTGCGCCAACGATGCATGATTGCCATGGCATTGTCATGCCGACCGCGACTGCTGATTGCCGACGAGCCGACGACAGCCCTCGACGTGACCATTCAAGCGCAAATTCTTGACCTGATTGGCCGTTTGCAACAGGAACTGGGCATGGCCGTGATGATGATAACCCACGACCTCGGCGTCATTGCCGAAACCGCGGACGAGGTCGCGGTCATGTACTTGGGGCGCATCGTCGAACAGGCGCCGGTGGATGGCATCTTCGACAATCCCTTGCACCCGTACACCAAGGGGCTGCTCGCCTCGATTCCACGTATTGGCAGGGGAAACGCCTCGCGGTTGTCGTCCATTCCGGGTTCGCTGCCGGATCCGTTCACGATTCCGGCGGGCTGCGCCTTTCATCCGCGTTGCGCGCAGGCGATCCGGGGGGTGTGTGATGCGGGCAATCCGCCTCACCCGCGATCCGTCGGACCCGAACATCGCGTTGCCTGCCATCTCTACCATGACGAGGAAATAAATTGACTTTTCAGAACAATAATCCGCGGATGAAGCAGATGATCACAGAAAGGGAGAAACAGGCAAAGCAGAAAGAGGGAAGGATCTCCGCCCATTATCCTGACGCGGGTCGTACCCATAACCCAGTTTCTATTCGTGCTTGTGCTCGACATCGTAATTGTAGTTGACCGGAGAGACTTGTCCTTGCCGGTTGAATGCGTTGTAACTAGCAGTAAAATATTATGATAGAATTGTTATCTTGCTACATTACTCATTCAACGGGTTTCGGGGATTCGATTGCGATTTCGAGTACGAGCACACGCACGAACCTGCCGGTCCCAACATCCGCAATCATTCGCGCCGTCTGCGGATGTATCGGTTTGAGCCATTTCGGTCGTGAACATGCTATACTTTTCCCATGTGGAAGACGACGTTTTGGCGGTATTTGAGGTATTCGACCCCCTATTGGCGCCTGATCCTGGCGTCCATCGGATGCGGTGTGCTGAAATTCAGTCTGGCTTTGGGGCTGCCCGCCAGTCTGAGTTTCGTGACCAAGTATGTCATCGTGGACGACTTGTCCGCCAAGGAAAAAATTGTCCGGCTGTTCATCATTCTGGGACTGCTTACAGCCGCGCTGGCCGTCCGGACTCCCATAACCTATTGGCGTTCCTATTGGGCCTCGCGCGCGTGTTCCTTGACGATTTTCGACATTCGCATGGACGTCTTCCGGCACGTTCAGCGGTTGAGTCTCGCCTTCCATAACCGGCGGCGCAAGGGCAATCTTACCGCGCGAATCATCAGCGACTTGAACGATGCACAGGGATTGCTCGGCGATGGGGTAATCAACGTCGCCATGGATTCCATTTTCCTGTGCGCGACGGCGCTGTTCCTTTTGTTTCTGGACTGGCAACTCGCGGTGGTCAGTCTGTTCACGTTGCCGATCTACGGCATCGTGTATTACCGCATGAATCCGAAATTGCGCCATGCCGCCTCGCAGGTCCAGAAGGAGATGGAAGAAATGGCGGGCGAAGTGAACGAGAAACTGGGCGCCATCCAGGTCGTCAAGGCTTTCGTTCGCGAAGACGCCGAAGCCGAACGGTTCCGGGATCGGCAGATGCGTTATTTCGACCGGTTTATCGCCCGGCTCCGGCTGCGGACGACCCTGACCTCCGTCGCGGAATTTCTCCAGTCCTTCGGCCCTCTGGTTGTGATTTGCTTTGGGGGATACCACGCCATCCAAGACGCGGCCTATTTGCCCAAACTGATCCTTTTTTACGGATTCATTCAGCATTTATACCTTCCCACGCGGCGCCTGGCCGATTGTTCCGCGGTCATTCAGGAAAAACTCGCCGCCGTGGATCGCGTCTTTGAATTGCTGGACGCCGAACCGGATATTCAGGATCGCCCCGGCGCGCCGGCGCTGCCGACCATCGAGGGAAGGCTTGTTTTCGACAAGGTCACTTTTGGGTACCAGCCGGGAAATCCGGTCCTGAGGGATATTTCCTTTGCCATCGAACCGGGACAAGCCGTTGCAATCGTGGGCCGCAGCGGAGCCGGCAAAACGACGCTCGTCAATCTCGTGCCGCGATTCTACGACGCATGGAGCGGCGCGGTTTTCGTGGACGGCCACGACATCCGCAACGTTTCCGTCAAATCGCTGCGCCGCCACATCGGCATGGTCCTGCAGGACACCATCCTGTTTGCGGGATCCATCCGCGAGAACATCCTCTACGGCCGTCCGGGCGCGACGGATGAAGAGATGCGGCAGGCGGCGCGCATGGCCCATGTGGACGAATTCGTCGAAGCGATGCCCCAGGGATACGACACGCCCATCGGCGAGCGCGGCGTCACGCTGAGCGGGGGACAAAAACAGCGCCTCAGCATTGCGCGCGCATTTCTCTGCGACCCGCGCATCCTGATCCTGGACGAAGCCACGTCCAGTCTCGATTCGCGCGCGGAGTCCATTATCCAGGACGCGCTGAAGACGCTCATGCGCGGGCGCACGACGCTGGTGATCGCCCACCGTCTCTCGACAGTCGTGGACTGCGATTTTGTCGTCGTTCTCGACGATGGGCGCCTGATTGAGCAGGGGCCGCATGAAACCCTTATCCGAAACGATTCCCTGTACCGCCGGCTTTGCGAGGAGCAGTTCGGCCACGTCCGCTTGGACGCATTCACCGGCGCGCTCGCATAAGTCACGATGCGCGGGCGACCGGCAACTCGTTCCATCGGGTGGTATACCGCCGTGAGAGACGGCGCTGGCGCATTTTCCATGGGCGGGCGATACCGGCCGCCGCAAACACCAGCGTATCGCAGCCCCATTCGCCGTTGATCCGGTCCACGGTGCGCATGAGCCGGTCGGATGGCGCGTCGTCCGCGGCAAAGAGATCGCCCTGAACCGGCCTGTCCGGCACGATGCCGGCCAGCGTCACGCCGACCCGCTTGTAGTGGTAGCCGGAACGGAAGATTTCTTCCAGTCCGTCCGCCGCCGCCCGGATCAGGACGGGGGTGTGCGACGTGGGCATGGGAAAGGTCCGCAATGCCGCATTGGCGTATTGGGGCTTTTCCGGCTGGAACGGATTGGTCATTAGAAACACATGCAGCAGGTGCGCCCGCGAACGTTGCCGCCGCAGTTTTTCGGCGGCGCGCACCGTATACGCGCAAAGGGCCTCGCGCAGCGCCGAGAAATCCGCCACCGGCCCGCCGAACGTGCGCGAACACACGATCGTCTCCCGGAGTGGGGGACCGCTTCCCAGCGGATAACAGGCCATGCCGCGTAGTTCCAAGGCCGTGCGCATCACGCATACGTTGAAGCGCCGCCGTAGCCGGTCCGGGTCCATTCGCGCGAGATCGAGCGCGGTGCGCACGCCCATGCGTTCCAGCGCCGCCTTGAGACGCATCCCCACGCCCCATACATCCTCCACGGCAAGAGCGGCCAGGCATTCGTCCGCCGCGGGTTCCTCGCGCCAGTTCAACACGCCCCCGGCGCCCAAACCGCGCTTGGCCAGTTTGTTGGCCGCCTTGGCCAGCGTCTTGGTCGGGCCGATCCCGATGCTTACCGGAATGCCCGTCCAACGGAGCACCCGCCCGGCCAGTTCCCGCGCCATTTCCGAAAGGCCATCCGGCGCAAAGGCGGACAACGAAAGAAACGCCTCGTCAATGGAATACGTTTCCATCGCGGGCACACTGGCCGCCAGCACCCCCATCACCCGCCGCGACATGTCGCCATACAGCGGATAGTTCGACGAGCACACCCGCACGCCCTTGCGTGTAATAAGCGTTTCCCATTGGTGGAAAGGCACGCCCATGGGAATACCCAGCGCCTTCGCCTCGTTGGAACGCGACACGATGCAACCGTCGTTGTTCGACAGCACCACCACCGGACGTCCGCGGAGCGACGGATCGAAGACCCGCTCGCAGGACGCATAAAAATTATTGCAGTCCACCAGCGCAAACACCGGCATGCCTCCCTCGAACAGCCTCAAACGGCGTGGATGACATGGGTCACCACGCCCCATACTTGAAAATCCTGATCCGGAGTGACACGAATCGGGCGGTGATCCGGGTTTGCGGGCATCAGCATGCCCTGCCCATTCCGGTATCGCAGCTGTTTCACGGTGAATTCGCCGTTTAGCGCCGCGACCACCACGCAGCCGTCGTGCGCCTCCCGCGAACGATCGACCACCAGAATATCGCCCGAATGGATGTCCGCCTCCACCATGGAATCGCCTTGCACCCGCACAAAAAACGTCGCTTCGGGGTGTTTCACAAGCAGTTCGTTCAGATCCAACGGCTTTTCAATATAGTCGTCCGCCGGTGACGGAAAACCCGCTTCCACCGGCATGCCCGCCAAGGGACAGGTCATGCCGGGCGCTTCGCTTCCGCGTCCGGTCCACCATTCCATCACGATCATTGCCGGCGCCCTTTCCTCTTCCGTGCTCGACAGCAACCGCCCACAGGCCGACATTATATAACTGAATATATGTTCAGTCAAATTCCGCGCCCGGGAACGGGGGATCGAATCTTGACGAAAATTCTGCAGAAATCCCGGCGAAAACCGGCGATTACCTCCGGACCATAAGGCCCAGCCAATAGTAAAAGCCGCGCAGATGGTTGACCACGAGTCCGGGATTGCGAAGGGTGCGAGCAGTCAAGCGGCGGATGTATGCGGGACGCAGGTAATAACGGCGGTATGCCTCTTTGATTTTGCGGGCGAGCGCCTCTTCGTCCGGGTAGGTGTCGGGCACAAAGGATGGGAGGTGTTGGCCTTTGTAGGGACCGTCGCGACCGTGGTCGAGGGCAAACTCGGCGAGTTCGGTGCCGGGGTGGCGGTGATACGAAAAAAATACGACGTAGTCGAAATTGAGCTCGCACGCGAACGCGATGGTTTCGTCGGCCATTTCGGGCGTTTCGGTCGGAAATCCGAGCACGAAGAAGGCGCGGGTGTCCATACCGGCCTCGCGCGCCCAGCGCACGGCATCGCGGCACTGATCGCGCGTGATGCCTTTGCGGATGAGTTGGAGGATGGCCTCGCTGCCCGATTCGATGCCGTATTGCACGCTGTAGCATCCCGACCGCGCCATCCGTTCGAGCATTGCCCTGGTCACGGTGTTTGCACGCGCCAGAACCGACCAGACGATGGGGCGCCCCTGTTGGTCGAGCAGATCGCAGAAACGATCAATCCATTCGGGCATCACACAGAAGTTGTCGTCCCAGAAAACGACGTTGCGGATACCCCAATCCGCCACGAGCCGCGCGATTTCGTCCGCGACGTTTTCGGGCGAACGGCGGCGGTACGGCGCGGCGTAGTCGCCGCCCTGATAACAGAACCGGCAACGCGCCCACGGGCAGCCGCGCGACGTGATGGCGGAGGTCACGGGCCGCCGCGCGCTCAGGCTCGGTAGGGGGCAATACAGTTCGTGTTTGTAGATGTGCCGCGCGGGATGCGGAAATTGGTCTATGTCGCGAACGCATTCGGCAAGCGGCGTGGCAATGGCCTGTCCGCGTTCGTCCCGATAAAGGATGCCGGACACGTCCGCGGGGGTCTGGCCGCGTTGGAACCGTTCGACCAGTTCGCCGAGCGCCACCTCGCCGTCGCCGGGAACGAGCACATCCACGTGCGGACATTCACCGAGGATACGATCCGCGAACGACGTGACATGGGGACCGCCCATGACGATCGGGGTGTCCGGAAGTCGTTTTTTGATCGCCTCGGCCAGCGCGTAGGACGTGTTCTCGCCCATGGTTGTGAACGACGATATTCCCACGAGCCCGGGGTTCAAACGCGCCACGGCTTCCGCGGCCTCCGGCACATTCAATTGTTCCGCGATTGCGTCCACCAGCACGGCTTCATGGCCGCGGGCTTCGAGGTACGCCGCGAGGTATCCCACGCCCAACGGCGGCAGCAGGCCGATCTGGACCTTCTTGCGCGTGTTGCCGACGCTGCGCGAGTAATCATACGGGGGAAGCACGAACACGACTTTCATTGAAAGCGGTGACTCCAGGCTTCAGGCTTCAGGCCGCGGGCTACAGGGAATCCGACGGATCCGTCCGATAGGCAATCCGCGATCCGCGATTTCCTCATCCGTGGTCGTTCCTGTTCATTGCCGGTTCGTCTTCGGCAAGACGAAGACCAAACAAACCCATAATCAACGATGTGAAAAAAACCTGAAGGCCATTGGCAAAGATTGCCACGCCAATCAGCGCCAGCCGAATCGGCGCAGGATTGAATTCGACAATTCCCGGCAGAGACGACGACGGCCAAAATGTGGAGGGGCGCCAATAAACGTGCAAAATTCCATAACCCAGCATGGCGGCTCCGATGGCCGTGGCGACAGCACCTAGGACAAGGGCCTTCTCGATCCGTATCCAGGATCGGAACATGCGCACCAGCGGGCGGCCGGCCAATGGCGCATATTTCGAGTACGGCACACGGCCTTGGGCGCTCAAGCCCAACAGGAGAAGCTGTGTCCCGACGATAGTGCCCGATAGTGCGACCAGATACGTGACGAAACTCACGACGCAATCGAACGAAACGGCGACAATCGCGGCGAAATTGCCTCCCAACAGCAGCATCCCCGGCACGAGAAAAAGCCACATCGAACAGAAATGCAGCATGAGTTGGAGATGCCGCCAGCCGTCGCGAAACGATCGCAGGTGCGGACGGCGTCCGCGCTGGTCCGCATGGAAGACAATCGGGATTTCCCGGATGTCGAGTTTGGCCCGTGCGGCCTTGATCACCATCTCCGAGGCGAATTCCATGCCCTGCGAACGCAGATCCAGGCGGTCGAACGCCTCGCGGGTAATGGCGCGCATCCCGCAGTTGATGTCGGTGATGCGGCTACCGAACAACAGGTTGGCCAGCAGAGTCATCGCCGGCGTACCGAAGTAACGGTGCGATCGCGGCATGGCGCCGGGATCGATTCCCCCGCGAAAACGCGATCCCATGACGAGGTCCGCGCCATCGCGCAACGCCTCGACAAAACGCGGGATATCGCCGCAGTCATAGGACATGTCCGCGTCGAGGAAAACAAGATACCGGCCTTCCGCCGCACGGAGTCCGGCGCGCAACGCGCTGCCGTAACCCGGCGCGTCAGCGTCAACGACACGGGCGCCCGCCTCCTCCGCGACGCGGCGCGACGCATCCGTCGAACCGTTGTCCGCGACGACGATTTCCGCCTCGATGCCCGCCGCGTCGAGGGCTGTGCGCGCCGCGTCCACACAACGCCCAATCGTGCCTTCCTCGTTGAGGCACGGAAACACGACCGATACCAGCGGCAATGAAATGCTCATGCGTCAAGCATACCCTACTTTCCGCTTGCGCGCCAATCCCGCGTTTGCGGCATTGAAATCGCCCGCGCCAAACGGTAAGTTGAACGTACATGGATCGGCATCACAAGGAACCCGGCATGGATTGCACCGGATCGGACCGACGTTTTTCGGAAAAATACGGCCATTTGCGCGCCATGCAACACGCGTCCCATGTTTCCGAAACGACGCCTGTCACCGAGGAGGCCGTCCGCTGCCTGTGGTACGATCACCTCTTCACGGATCGCGGACTTTGCGTGGACGATGGCCGCGCGTTGCGCGTTGTCTCGGCGGGGTGGTGGAATCGCGGCGAAGGGCCGGATTTCAAAGGCGCGCAGATAGAGCTGGCCGGCGAGCGGGTAACGGGGGACGTCGAGATCCACCTCGATCACGGAGGCTGGATGCAGCACGGCCATCATCTGGACGATCGCTACGACCATGTGGCGCTGGCCGTGACGCTCGAGCGCACTCCGCCCCCGGCGCCGCCCCGCACAAGCAAGGGACGCCGCATACCGGTCCTGCTCCTTTCGCGGTTTCTCGAAGAAGACATCCAAGTGTTGGCCGGCCGACTGCTCATGGACGATTATCCGTTTCGCGCGGAGAACACAGGCGGCAAGTGTTCGGAACTGGCCGGGCAAAAAGGCATGCACGCCGTGGCGCGTATGCTGGGACTTGCGGGCGAGTGGCGGATTCTCACCAAGGCGCGGACACTTCGGGAACGGATGGAGCGGGCGGGAACCGAACAGGCTTTGTACGAAGCGTTCATGACGGCCTGCGGCTACGGACACTTCAAGCATCACTTCAACGCCTTGGCGCGCCAATTTCATTATGGGCGCGTGCGCCAATTGGCCCGGCAGGATCCCCTGCTGCTCGAAGCGGCCCTGCTGCGCATCGCGGGGCTTTTCCCGGACGATTTGCCCGAAGAAACGCATGCCGTGCCGCATTTCGGACGCCTGCGCGGCCTGCTTCGGGAAGCCCTGCCGGGACTCAAGCCGCTTCCGCTCGAATGGACGGGCGCCGGCGTGCGGCCGGTGAACAATCCCGAACGACGCCTGGCCGGCGCCGCGCGGGTTTTGGCCCATACAGCCCGCGCGGGACTACTCGAAACCGTCGAGACGATCTGGCGCGAAGACTGCACGCCCAAATCCAGACTATCCGCCTTCGAGGCATTGTTCCCGGCGCCCATGGGGTATTGGGCCAATCATTGCACATGGACCGGCAAGACAATGGCAAGGCCATGCGCGTTGATTGGCCCCGAACGCATCCGTTCCATCGTCGGCAACGTCTTTATCCCCGCTGAACTGGCCATTGCGCGGCAAGCCAACAATCCGGCGCGCGAAGAACGCGTGTTCGACTTTTTCACCGCCATGCCCAAAGAAGCCGAGAACCGCATCGGACGCATCATGCTGCCCCGTCTCGCGGGACCCGGCGCATCCCTGAAAATGACCTTCCGCCTCCAACAAGGCCTCTTGCAAATCTACCAGGACTGGTGCGAAAAAAATCCTGCCTGCATCGGCTGCCCCGTCGCGCAATTCCTTTGATTTGCTTTCAGACGCCCGCATTGTGTAGAGTTTCCTTAGATGCCGGGAGCGATATCACATCCCTCTCCGTCACATGGCACGCGCTCGTAGCTCAGTTTGGATAGAGCACTAGCCTCCGGAGCTAGGGGTCGCGCGTTCGAGTCGCGCCGAGCGCGCCATTTATCCTTTCAATCAGATCGGCAATAATCCGGTTGGGAGTGGGGCGGTGCGGCGCCGGGGAGGTTATCGGCGCGGGAGGAGGTGTTTGAGGACTTTGCCGGTCGGACCGATGGGGAGGTTGTCCACAAATTCGACGTGCCGCGGGTAGGCGTAAGCCGCGATTCGTTCACGGGCCCATGCGATCAATTCATCGGGGCTGCATTGGAGGCCGTCGCGCAGTTGAACGAAGGCCTTGACTTCTTCGCCGGCGAATTCGTCGGGTATTCCCACCACTGCGACGCGCGCAATCGCGGGGTGCGCCAGCAAGGCGCTTTCGACTTGTGCCGAAAACACTTTCATCCCTTTTCGGTTGATCATGTCCTTGATGCGGCCGGTGAGAAATAAGTGGCCGTCCGGGTTTCGCCGGCCCATGTCGCCCGTGTGAAACCATCCCGCCGATGCCGATTTTTCCGTTTCGGCGGGATTTCCACAGTAGCCTTTCATCAGTGTCGGCGTCCGGACCAGAATTTCGCCGGTCTCGCCCAACGGCACGTCGTTCATCGTCTCGTCCACGATGCGCACTTGGACGCCCCTGAAAAGACGTCCGACGCAATCGTCCGTATCTTCCGAAACCTCGCGGGTCAATGAAATGCCGTGCAATTCCGTCGATCCGTACATCGAGAGGATGGCAATCTTGAAACGGTCCCGGAAGAAGCGGTGCAGATCGGCGGGAATCCGGAATCCGCCCGACAGGCACAGTCGCCAATGTCGTGCGATCCGGTCGTAATCAACCGGCATGTGATCCATGGCGTCGTACAGGAATCGGAAGACGGCCCCGGAAACGATGAGCACCGTCACGCGCTCCCGTTCCATGAGGCGCCAGGTTTCTTCGGGGCTGAAACGCGGCATGACGACGACGGTGGCGCCCGCCAGACACGTCAAATGAAGCGCAGTGGTTTTCCATAACGTGAACAGCGGCACGGTCAGCAGGAACACGTCATGGGCCGCCGCCTGATAGTCGTTCTGCATGAGATAGGGAACGAGTCCCTCGACGGCGTGGGAGTGCTCGACGCCCTTGGCGCGTCCGGTCGTTCCGGAAGTAAAGGTAATGCAGCACGTGGCGTCCGGCGAAAGATCGGCAGATTCGAAGACATCCGGCTGGCCCTCGATCAATTCGGTCCACGACGCGCATTCCGAGAGTAACTGCAATCCGTCTGCGCCGGCGGGAATCGCCCAGAACCCTTTACAGGACGGCGTTGCCTGAAATGCCGCGATTGCTTCCTGGCCCATGGGAGATTCCGCGGTTCCCTCGAAGGCGAGATAGGCTTTTGCCCTGCAATCGGTGAGTTGTTCCGCGATTTCGTTTCGTTTTAACAGGACGTTGAGCGTGGCCGCCACGGCGCCGATTTTGAGGATGGCGTAGTAGGCCACTGCGAATTCGGTACGTGACGGACACGTCATCGCTACACAATCGCCGGTCTGAATACCCGCGGCGGCCAAGCCGTTCGCCAGCCGGTTCGCGCGCCGGTTGATTTCGCCGAACGTCGCCCGTTGCACGCCGTCCACGATGAACACCCGATCCGGATGCTCGCGGGCGGCGGTTTCCAGAAAGGTTGCGGCATTCATCGGCTATTCTCCTGCAAGCGCGGGGCAGCCCGCCGCTTCGCTCAGGGCATAGGCATCGTCCATGGGACGAAGCGACAGGGTATGCCCGGAAAAGAGGACCGGGCATTTGTCGCAACAATCCAGGGATTGCTCCAAGACCATTCGATCGCGCGCCCGGGCGAAATACGGCCCTTCCCAAATTTCCGCCAAGGACGCGCTTGCCAGGTTCGGGGCGGTCCGGTTCCAGTCCATCGTGCACGGCGCGACGCCGCCGTTTGCAAACACGGACATGGCGTACCAAGGCGCATAGCACCAGGCGTTATCGAACATGCGGGGCGGCGGTTCGGATGCGCGCCACGGATTACGGAGAAACGTGGCCGCCCATGGGCTGATCGTGAGGTGATCGAAATCGGTCACGATTCCCAGTTCGCGTCCACGCTGGACGGCTTGTTCGACGATTCCGGGAAGTTCCTGGCGTTGCTCCGGCGTAATCAGGTTGTCGCGTCCAAAGGAAAGACAGGTCAGATCCGCGAGAATGCTGTCGCAACCCAGCCGGTGCGCCAGTTCGACGATGCCCGGCAGGTCGCTGTAATTGTGGCGCATGAGGGTCGTCGAAATCTGAATCCGCGGCCATGGGCTGTTCGTTTCCCGGCGCATTTCCGCGCATCGGGATGTTGCCGAGGCGGTTTTCCGAAACGTGCCCTGCCCGCGAATGGCGTCATGGACTTCGGCGGTGGCGCCGTCAATGCTGACGGTAAGATTGTCCCAGCCGATTTCGATCAGCGTTCGAATATGCGATGGTTTGAGCAGCGTGGCATTGGTGACCAAACGGCCGTTCATGCCGTGCTGGCGGATGCGTTCGCACATTCGCATGACCAGCGTCGCGCGCATCAGCGGTTCACCGCCGCCTTGGATGATCCAGTCCTGACAGCCAAGCGCCGCGGCTTCGTCCACGAGATGCAGCAGCCTTTCGTCGGAAAGTTCATGGCTGGTGTCGTTTTCAAAGTAGCGCTGCCAGCACATGACGCAGCGAATATTGCAGCGGTTCGTTGGAAACACGGAAATACACCATGGTCCCGGCGTCTCGCCGCGTTCCCAGCATCGAAGCCGGTTCAGCAATGTATCCTTTTCCGTGGAGATCGCGATCATGCCCGCCTCATCCTCATTCGAAGATCGTCCCGTCGAGATAGGCCTTGTCCATGATGCGCATGGAAGGGCTTCGCGCATCAAGGATGGACGGGCACAGATGACAGCATTCCAGGGGGGTGTCGCCCGCCATACGTTCGCGCAACATTCCGAAGTATGCGCTTTCCCAAGCCTCTTTCAACGGGGCATTCATGACGGAGGGCGCCTTTTCCTGCCAGTTCATCGAGCACTGGGCCACGCGGCCATCCGCGAAAATCGCGATGGAATACCACGGACAGAAACAGGGAATGTGCTCCATGCCCGGCGGCGGGGATTCGTCGCATGCCCACGGTTTGCGCAGATAAATGGACCCCCACGGATTGCGGGCGATGTGATCGTAATCCGCTTCGATGCCCAACTCTTGGGCGCGCCGGTTGGCTTTTTCAATGATGGCCGGAAGCGTCTTGTGCTGTTTGCGCGTAATGAGGTGTTCGAGTCCGTAATGGACCACGGTCAATCCGGCCTGCACGCTGTCGCAACCCAGCCTATGGGCCAGTTCGACCATCGCAGGAAGCACATCGTGGTTGTGCCGCGTCACCGTGGTAAGCAATTGCAACAGCGGACGCTTCGCGTTCATTGCGCGTCGCAACGCCGCGCATTGCGCCACGGCCGCCGTCACCGCGTCGAACGTTCCCGCGCCGCGCAAAGGATCGTTGATCGCCGCGGTGGGGCCGTCGAGGCTGCACGCAACGAAATCCCATCCCATTTCGACAAATGCCTGCATGTGTTCCGGTTCGAGCAATGTCGCGTTGGTAATCAATTTTCCATTCATGCCGTGCGAACGAATCCGTTCGCATATCCGCAGCACAAGGGATGCGCGCAACAGGGGTTCGCCACCCCCCTGAATCAACCAGTCGCGGCAGCCAAGCGCCGCCGCCTCGTCCACAATTTCAAGCAAGCGATCGTCCGACAGTTCTTTATGGGGGTTGTTGCGCCGTTCGAGAGGTATTTCGTGCGTGGGCAGGACCGGCAGCCCGCGCGTTGCCTCGTGGTTGCGCCAGCACATGATGCAGCGCAGGTTGCACCGGTTCGTCGGAAACAACATCAGGTTCCACGGTCCGGGCGTTTCCCCGTTTTTCCAACGCCGCAACCGACCGGGAAGCGTATCGTTTTCCAAGGTCATTTTTCACCCCATATCCTGTTGGTTTGCATGAAAACGATCGGCTCGCCTTACAGTTGCGCGCAAATCATGCCCCACAGGCGCGAAGCCGGCCACGGCCCGCCGAATTTCTCGAAGGACACATGCCCGTCCATCCACAAGGTGTTCGTGCCGCCGGGAACATGGTTGAAGTCTTCAACGCGCGTGGACATGAGATCCTGCATGATGAACAGTTCGCTCTGCGCCAGGGTGGTCGCCGCGGGATTGTTGATATCCGTGACGAAGAACCGCTCGATGCCTTCCCGCGTCCGGTAGAACGTGTATTTCACGCCGGCCTCCTCATAGGTCACATCCGTGTCGTAATGATAAATTCCCGGCGCAGTGCCGTTCGTGGTGTCGGTGGCGATTTTGCCCACGAGGCCGCCGAAGGCCTTTTGCCATGGAATGTTCATATAACCGTTCATCATGGCCCATCGGAAGTCGTGATTGGCGAGTTCCGGATCGTTCTCGTCCTTGCCGGGGATGGTTGAGGGGCGCGTTTGGTTCATGCCTTTCGTGCTGGCCCACGGGTTGTACCAATACGATTCCAGATACAGCGCACAGGGATCGACCTGCTTCGCCGAGGCGTCCTGATTCAGGAAAAAGAGTCCCTGCTTGTACACGCGGGAGTAAGCCTCGGCGTCGGACGGGCAAATCAGGATATTGATGTCCGTCAGATATTCCGGATAGATGGCCTTGCCGTCCGGCGCCCAGATGGATTGGGCGCGGCCGCCGAGCCACGGATTCGGCTCGTATGGATTGCGGTAGCAGCACTCGCAATAATCGTGGAAGTTGTTGTGCCAGTCTATCTGATGCGACACCCGGATGGGCAACGGCGGATACAACTGGCTCGGCGCTTCGCCCGCATACATCTTGAGGACGACGCCCATCTGTTTGAGGTTGTTTGCACAACTTGCCCGGCGCGCTGATTCGCGGGCCCGGGCAAGGGCGGGGAGCAATATGGCGGCCAATATCCCGATGATGGCGATGACCACGAGTAGCTCGATTAGCGTGAATCCTTTTGTTCTCACCGCGTGTCTCCTTGTAGTTGGACCCGCGGGAGAGCCGCCGACGCAGCCAACGCATTTTTAGCTCGATAATGCGCTATGAATCCAGAAATGCCCGAAAAACTGTCGCCTGCAAGCCCACCCGGAAATCCGATTCCGTTCATGGTATGACGGGACGCAACGCGAGTCCCTCGCTCACAAGCTAGATCAAGACTATCACGCTTTGGCCGGATTGTCAATCCCGTTGACACACGCCGGAAAATGGGGTATAGTGTAACTGTTGAACAAAGGGAAAGGAGGTGAAGGCGCAGGCATCGAAAACGGGCCAAGGGAAGCACGGTGCAAATCCGTCGCAGTCGCGCTGCCGTAACCGGGAACGAACCCCGCTCAGTGCCACTGTCCGAGAGGATGGGAAGGCGCGGGAAGTAGGACGATCCGGAAGCCGGAAGACCTGCCCAAGCACATCCATGTATGCGGCAACTTCGCGGAAAGGTTGCGGCAGGCAAAACACCCCTCGCAGAGGTTCCTGCCATCGCTTTTCCCCCGAACGTCGCACCAGACTCGAATCATTGGTTGTTGTTTTGAACGAACTGGCGAACGGGGATTGTTGAAATGAAACAAAAGAAGTTTTTTCTGATTGTGGTTTGCATCTCGTTGTGTTTTTCCATGACTTGCGGCGCGTTGGAGTTCGAGGCGTTGATCAATGCGCCGACGCCCGCGCCCGGCGCGTCAAGTCTTGCTGTAAAGACCCTTCCAAATGGCTGTCTGCTCATTTGGGACGGCAACACGATATACCGTCAGCCGTTGCCTCAGGCGGATGTTTTCAATCCGATTGCGACGGGTTATGCGGGCGATCCGGGGTTCATGGCGGTATCGCCCGACGGGCATACGGTGTTGCTTGCCGCCGGCTTGTCGAAGAAACTGTATGTGCTGGATCTGAACGAGCCGGCGCCTTACAGTCCGGCCCGGGAAATCGCGCCTGCGAATTATCCAAGCGGATTTTCGCAATATTGGGGCGTGTTTCTGACCGATTCGATGGTCCTTTTGGACAGCGGCAACTTCGTCACGGACGAATTGGGTGTTTTCGATCTTCATGATCCCGCGGCGGGTTATCGCGCGGTCATGCAAAAACCGGCAACGCTCGCTCCGGGCGAAAGCGCCGCGAGCGCGACGGTGGCGATCGATCAAGCGCGAACGACGGTCTACGCCATGTCGTATGTTTTCGATTCCATGTGGAACAGCACGGCGCAACTGAAGCGCATCCCGGCCGCGGCGCTGATTCAAGCCTTCCAAGCCTCGTCCACGCTGAATTGGGACACGGATGCGACGGCCATCGGCGGCCCGAACGATTTCTTTACGAGCGGTCCGGCCGAAGTGATGGAAAACGGACATGTGCTCGTCGGCGGAACGGGCGGCGTTCAGCGCGTCAATCCAGCGTCGGAAACCGTTGTGCAAACGTATGCGCCCTTCAGCGATCCGATGGATCCTTGGCACTACAACTATACGCCGGCCTACAACCCGGTGACCGGCGACATCATGTTGATTGTCACGGATTGGCACACATTCACGACGCGGCTTTATGTGCCGCAAAACACATTCGGAACCTTGCCCGTCTGGAGCATGCCGGGCGCGCTGGCCTTGTTGGGCGCGCTGATCGTATTGGGACGGCGAAAACTTCGTTAGGCAAACGGAGTGGGAGGGGCCCCGCCGTGAAACGGTGGTCAATCATGGTGCTGTTGATAGCCGCGCCGATGGCGTTTGCCAATCCGTGGGCAAGCCGGGTCGTGGCGTATCAAGCGGGATCCGGCGCATTGTTCACCGATCCGTCTAAGGCGCTTGGCCCGCCCTCCGGGGGCGGCCCCTCCACTCCGAATAACGACAGCCTCGTCAGCCTGGGTGGACCGGGCGGTTATCTCGTTCTGGAATTCGATTCGCCCGTCGAGGACGATCCGGACAATCCAATGGGTTTGGATTGCACCGTGTTTACGAATGCGTTCTGGACCGGCGGCAATCCGCAAGTGCGCTGGCAGGAACCCGCGATCATCGAAATCGCCGAAAATGCCGCCGGCCCCTGGTATCTGATCCCCGGCAGCCGCGGCTTTTCCCCTTCGCCAATGCCGTCCATTTCGGAACCTTCCGGCACGACCAACGATGCGGCCCATCCTTATTATCTTGCGGGCAGTATACGAAACCCGAATCTATTTGACGCCGATACATCGAACGATCAATTCGAATACAACTGGGGGTATGCCAAGTTGAATCCAACAGCCGAACCATACCTCGACAACTATTTGCGGCCCGACGATCCGATGACGGTCGGTTTGACGGCGCGGAGTGGGGGAGGCGACCCCTTCGACATCGCCTGGGCCGTTGACGCGGCGGGACAGCCGGCCAACCTGCAACGGTTCCGGTTTATCCGCCTGAGTTCGTTCATCGCGCGAAACATGGGCCCGCTGGGTATTTGTTCGCCCGATATTGACGCCGTCGCGGATATCGCTCCGGACGCGGATACCGACGGGGACGGACTGTTGGACGAGTACGAAACGCTTCTTGCCGGATCGGATCCGAATCGCCCGGAAAGCACCGTGCTGCCGCTGGAAATTCCCGCGCTTGAGGGGGGAAGCCCAACCGGCACGCTTCTCGGGACGGCACAGGATGCCGAGGGCAACGTAATGCGTCTCTATGCCGCCGAACAGCGGACCGCCGAAGGCCGCGCCTTGTCAGCCCGGGTTGATATTCTAACCGTGGCCGATCCGGGGCCGGCCCTACCCTCGATGAGTCATATCAAGAGTGCCTGCGTGCGCGAATTCCGTTCTGATATCACCGATTTCCTGGGTGCGGGTATTCAAAGCGCGGAATTCGTGATGCATTACACGGCGTCCGAAATCATTGGACTCGCCGAAGATGGATTGCAGCCCTACCGGTATGAGAATGGCGGTTATACGACCGCGGATATCGCGGGCGTGACGGTCAATGCCGCCGCCAACCGCGTGACGTTTCGTAGCCGACGGCCGGGTATTTTCATCCTGGCGTCGGTTCCCGGTCCCGGTGATGCCGAATCGCAGACCGGACCGCAAGGCCCCATCGTTCTTCATGGGGACCCGCCGGGCGGCATTCCTGTTGGACCGTCGAATACGGCCTTGTTCACTAGCGATACGATAAGGGATGAACAGGCCAATCCCGTTGCCGACGGCGTCCGGTTCACCGTGGCCGTCACGGCGGGAAAAATCCTCGGCGATGACGCCGACGCGGTCACACCGGGCATTCAGACGCTTTCTTCGGACGGCCGGATTCAATTCGCCGTGGAAGCGCCCACGGCCAGCCAATCCGCCTTGGTTTCCGCAACGTCCGTCGAAGGGGCCGCCTACGGCGAATTGGCCTATTCGTTTTTCGCGGGTCCGCCCGTGGCGCCCATGACCTGGACCGTCGGCAAGCCTGAACCCGGCACGCCGGTCCGCGTGACCCTTACATCGGGGGTCGTGCGCGATGCGTATGGCAATCCCGTGCGTGACGGGACGTTGTTGACAATCGTTTGCATGGATGCGGCGATTTTGTCGGGCGATGCCAGTTCGACACTGCCGGGCGATCAGATTGTTACCGTCGGCGGAAGAACCTTCCTGGAAATTGAATCGCCCGACATGGCGTCGCTGTTCCGTATTGTCGTGTATGCGGACCCCGCCATCGAGACGCCGATTGGCGACGGGATTTATTCCGCGGCCGATTATATTCCCATGCCATTGTCGCCGTGGGCGTTGCTGATAGTAATGGTCTCGATGGCCGTGACGGGTTACCATGCGAAAGTCAAGGGGGGAGGAACGCACGGGCTTCGTGATTTCCCTGCACGCGGCCGGACCGGGGGAGTTTCACGGTGAGGCGCTTTTCCAAAGGTTTTACCCTCATCGAATTACTGGTGGTGATTGCGATCATCGCCATCCTGGCGGCCATCCTGCTGCCCGCGTTGAGCCGTGCACGGCAACAGGCGCTTTCGACCCAATGCGTCAACAACCTGCGGCAACTCTATCTCGCCTGCGCGATGTACGCTTCGGAACACAATGGCCGGTATTGTCCCGCCGCGCCGGACATCATGGTCGGTTTCGGCGGCCGGACGCGATGGCACGGCAAGCGGGCCACGCCGGATCCCAACACGAGTTTCGATCCGAAGAAAGGCCCGCTGGCGGAATACCTGCCGGATGCGCGCGTCAAGGAATGTCCCGTGTTCACCGAGTTCCGCCGCAAGGGTGAAGTGCCGAACGCCTTCGAAAGCGGCACGGGCGGTTACGGCTACAACGCGGCCTATATCGGGGGGACCGCCTATGCGAACCCGTATCCGGCATCCATGACCGAAACGACCCTCGATGTCCGCGTAAGCAATCCGGCGGAAGTCGTCATGTTCGCCGACGCCGCCATGCCCCAGGAAGGCCATATCGTCGAATACAGTTTCATCGAGCCGCCGCTCTATGTCGATCCCGGACATCCGCACGGCGATAAAGACGGCGAATTCGCGAATCCGAGCATCCATTTCCGCCATTACGGACGCGCGAACGTGCTATGGTGCGACGGGCACATCACCAGCGAGCGCATTGACTGGACGGTGGATTTCAACATCTACAACGGTAACAACCGGCAGTGGGGGATCGGCTGGTTCGGCCCCAAGGACAACACCTATTTCGATTGTCTCTCAAGAAATATGCCGTAATAGTTGGCAGGAATGGGTCTTGTTACAGTCTACACCAATTGCCGTTCGGCGGCGACGGCTTTGCGGAACTCCCGCAGTGCTTCGCCGGGGTCGCCGCCCTGAAAGATGCTGGAACTTCCCAGAACGAATATTTCCGCGCCCGCGCCCGACAACAGCGCGGCGTTTCGCACGTCCATGTTGCCGTCCACTTCGATTTTCGCGCGCGACTCGCGGTAGGTGAGCACCTCGCGCAGGATTCGCACGCGGTCGTACGCGCCGGGAATCATCTTTTGTCCCGCGTATCCCGGATCGACGGTCATGAGCATCACGCGGTCGGCCAGTTCGAGCAGATAGTCGAGTTTTGTCAATGGCGTGGCGGGATTGATGGCAATGCCCGGCGATGCGCCAGCCTTGCGGATGCGCATCAGGAGGGCATGCGGATGCCGCGTGGATTCGAGATGGACGGTGATGGCTTTGCAGCCCGCGTTGATGAACCGCTGCACGTAATCTTCCGGACGCGAGACCATCAGGTGCGCACAGCAGGGAATCTTGCAGGCGCGTACCGCCGCCTTCACGAAATCCGGTCCAAGCGTGAAGTTCGGCACGAAGGTCCCGTCCATGATGTCGAAATGCAACTCGTCGCAGCCTGCCGCTTCGAGATCTTTCAGGTCGTCTTCCAAATGCAACAAGTCCGCGCACATGACCGACGCGGAACAAATGAGCTTTCTCAATGTAGGGCTCCTTTTTTACGCATAAACGCCGCCACTTTCTCGAACGATGGCATCGAAGGCTGTGCGCCCACGGCCATTGCCGCCAGTGCGCCCGTCGCATTGGCCAATTGCAGTGCCTCGTGCGGGGCCAACCGCTTCCATCCAAACGCCAGCGCCGCCGTGAATGCGTCGCCCGCCGCCGTCGTGTCAACCGGTGTAATGGGAAACGCCGGGACGTGAATGAATGTTTCCCCGGCAAGGAGGGATCCGTTCGCGCCGAGTTTCATCACGGCGGTTTGGGCGCCCCGTTCCAGCAATTTGTCCGCGGCGCGTCTGGCGTCGTCAATAGTCTCGACGGCGATCCCTGTCAACGCTTCCGCCTCGGTTTCGTTCGGCGACACGATGTCCGCCAAACGAATCAACGAATCCGGGATTTGTTGCGCCGGGCCGGCATCCAGAATCGAAAGCACGCCGTTCCTGCGCGCAAGATCGAGTGTGGCCTCGACGGCGTCCAAGGGAATTTCAAGTTGCAGCAGGATCGCATCGAACGATTTCATAATCGGTTCGAGTCGGGCAATATCCTCCCGCTGGATACCCCAATTGGCCGCGGGAACGACCACAATCGAGTTCTGGCCCGTTTCGGCAACGAGGATGACCGCCGTGCCCGTGGGTTCGGACGGATGCCGCTTTAGATAGTCCAGATTGATCCCGTCGCGTGCAAGGGTTTCTTGTTGCATGTCGCCGAAGGCATCCGAACCGACGCAACCCGCAAAATACGTTTCGGCGCCCAGGCGCGCCGCCGCGACGGCTTGGTTTGCGCCTTTGCCGCCCGGTACGACGTTGAACGACGATCCGATCAGCGATTCGCCGGGCTTCGGTATGCGCGGAACCGTCGCCACGAGGTCCGCATTCGCGCTGCCGACGACAAGAATGCGTGGTTTCGTTCCGTTGAACATGACAAAATTCGCTCCTTGCGTGGCGAAGATTATGCCCGCTTTCCGCCGCGATAGACAAGAAAGCAACAACCGGCGCAAGCGGGGTAGAGGCCGCTCCGGGTGCGTCGTCGGAACGCGCGCATGTCGGATCCGTTCCAAATCGCGCGAAGACTCGTCTCGCGCACGTTGCCCAAGCGCAGCAGCCAGCACGGGTGGATGTCGCCCTTCGCGCCGACGATCAGATTGCACCACAGGCTGCCGCAACGGAAATCGCCGAGCGGCATCCGGCCCGAATAATAATCAACAATGGCCGAATCGGGCATGTCGGGTGTGCGCAACTCGACGCCTTCACGGGCCGCCGCTTCGCGGGTCTTGCGCAGCGCCTCCGCGAGTTGCTCCGGCGGAATCCGCGGATACGGGACATTTTCCGGGCGTTCGTCCGCGGGCGAATGCGCGCCCAGACCGGGAATCTCGAAAATCCGAATTTCCAGGGTAAGATTGAGCACGTCGGCTCCGGCCTGTTTGACGATGCGCGGCATTTCGTGCAGATGAGCCGCATTTCCCGCTTGGATCACCGAGGTGACGTGGACCATCGGACACGCCTTGTGCGCCCGCCGGCGGGTTTCCGCCACGCGCCGGATCGCTTCCGTTGACCGTTCAAACGCCCCGCGCAATCCGCGTATCGCATCATGGATTTCCGGTGGGCCTTCAAGCGACGTGCCGATAAAGTTGAGGCCAAGACCGCCCACGCGTTTCGGCGCAAGCGACACGACCCGTTCGACCCGGTCGTCGTCCAGCAACAGCCCGTTCGTAATGAAATGCGTGCGTGCGCGTTGGCCGGCGCGTTCGAGAAGATTGGGAAAGTCCTCGCGCAACAGTGGTTCGCCGCCCGTGAATGTGATCAGACTGAGGCGCTGAACCTCGTCTATGACCCGTTCCCATTCCGCCGTCGTGAGTTCGCCTTCCTTCTGGTCGGAGACAGGGGTCTTGCGTAGCCACTCGATGTACTGGCACATCGCGCAGCGCAGATTGCACCGTCGCGTCATTTCGAAATAGTAATGAATGGGGGGGAAGGCATGGCCGCCCCGGGCCAGATAATAGGGAAGCATCGTATAGGCCTTGGTCGCCGCGCGATACCAGTAGGCTATACGTTGCCCATTGGGATTGTCGGAATTCGCCATAGGCTATGCCAAGCTCTTCAAATGCGCGAAACTGCGCTCGGCTTGGGCGACCGTCCCGCATTCGACCGACAACACCAGGTCGCGCGGCGCCGACTTGCAGATGGAAATCACCCGGGCCCAATCAATCACCCCGTCTCCGCAGGCGCAGCCCACGGGCGTCCCCGTGACCTTGCCCCGTTCCGCTTCGGATTGCTGAATCGAGATGTCCTTGGCGTGGACATGGACCAGACGGTCTTTCACCGCTTCCATCCATGAATACGGGTCCTGGCCGGCCAGAAAACTGTTGCCGGTATCGAAATTGATGCCGATGGCCGGACTGTCAATAAGGTTGGCGATGCGTTCGAGACCCGCTGGACGCTTGCTGTATTGTTGATGCGGCTCAAGGCCGATTAGAATCCCGCGCGGTTCCGCCACGAACGATGCCTCGCGCAAAACATATCGCATCAGCACGAAGTCCTCGGCTTCGGTCGTCCAGGACGGCTTGGGGCCTTCATCGGTATTGACCACCGGCGCGCCGCATTCCGCCGCAAACCGGATCGCCTGTTTCAGATATTCGGTTCCGATTTCCGGTTTGCACAGGGGGGTGTGACCCGAAAGGCCGGACAACTTGACGCCCGCCGCCTCACATGCGCGACGGATGCGCAAGGGGTCGTCCAGCATCGAAACGCTGTGGAAATAGCCCGCCTCGCTCAACAGTTCGCGGCCCCAATGCACCATCGGCTCGACATATTCATAGCCGATTTCCGCCGCCTTGGCGACACCCCATTCAAAGGGCTTGTCCTCGTGACGCACAAACTCCAAGTTGATGCCGATTCCAATCTTGCCCATCACCGTTCTCCATCGTTGGTTTTCCAATATGATGGACGCCTTTACCCCGGCTTGTCAATCTGCGGCAGGGGAGATGCGTAACGAACCAAAATTGAAATGGCGGAAAAATGTCCGTACCGCTGGAATTGACAAGTCGGACAGAGACCCCTCTTTTTACCGTATTGACCAAGTCCAGCCGCTCGCACTTGGCAGGGGATGATCCCTTTTTCTCCAAATTGACTACTCTCACCTTGAATCTCTTTGCAGGGATGAATTGTTCATTATGGAACACTTTCTTATCTTCAGGGAGGCTAAGCAAAGAATAATGGTTGGAAAATCATATAATCAGCCCGTAAAAATCAAAATGAATCATGTCTTGAAACCACTGAAGATCGAGTATGAAGTTAAGATTGTAAATTTACGGTATAACTCTATATCTAATTAGTAATAAATGGTTTGCAGCAATTATCTAAACATTTTTATAAGGTATAAATATGACAAGCCAATACGGCTGTTATATCAAGGATTAGAAAATGCGCCCAATGAAATATATTCTGTTTTATAATAGATCGAATCTTTTTTTCGTGGCAAAAAGCCCATGGGACAGCAGTTCTGCATCCGCTCTGCCCAAAATCAATAGTGAACATAATATATATTATCAGACGCTGTGTTCTGCCTTCAGTAGGCCCGTCCATCCAGCTGCATAGTTCACCCTCTGCTGGAATAAGCCCCCCATTTCACCTTGTTCGATTCGTCATGAAGGGAAAATTCTGATGACGAAACTGAAATCACCGGCGGATTGGGACGAATGCCTTGCGGCCTCGTGTAAACAGCCTCTCTTGGTATTCAAACACAGCACCCGTTGTCCGATTTCGGCGGCGGCCCGCAACCGTCTTTTAGGCTATCTCGACGAAGCCGGTGTAGACTCGCCACCCGTCTTTGAGGTGTTGGTGATCGAATCGCGTTCGATCTCTAATGTGGTTGCGGAAACCTTGGGCGTTTCGCATCAGTCGCCCCAGCTGCTGCTTCTGAAAGACCGACGTTGCGTATGGACCGTTTCTCACCATGAAATCAGCGAAAAGAAAATTGCAGACGCCATGAAAACCTTTGGCGCATCCCCCACTCCATCCTGAATAAAATCACTTTGGCGGTTCCAGACCCATCAGGCCGCGCAGATTCTCGAATCCGTCCCGCATCGCAATTATCGCTTTTTCGGCAATTTGCTCATTCATGCCCAAGCGCATATAGACATCCGCCACTGGATGGCGATTGATTCCGTCCATTCCTGATCCAATCCCGCATTCGAGACACAAATGATTGGCTACATACACCAAATCGTAAAGCAGATGATCCCCTTCATAACGGGACGGGTCATGATGCCACCGGACGACCCCGATTATGGATGCAGGCAATCCCCACTGTTCCAGCAGGATCGCACCCGTTTCCGCATGATCAATGCCGAGTATCCGGGCTTCGGCTTGATCAAAAGGCATTTCTTCTTTGAAGGCCAACCCCGTTATGGCTTGGGCGTCTGCCTCGACGTACGTTCCCAAAACGATTTTCCCCAAGTCATGTAAAAGGGCTGCTGTAAACGTCTCGCCCGGCGCCTTGCGGCCCAGTTGGTTGGCCAGTTCCTCGGCGCCGACGGCCGTGGCCACGGCATGTTCAAGCAACTGTCCGGGGGAAAGATCATACCCTTTTACCTCGGTGCGCCCGAATGGCGTAATGGCCGTGGTGACAACCAGTTGGAACAGCCGGTTCATGCCGAGCCGGACAATGGCTTCCCGAAGCGATCCAATGCTTCGCGGTCCCGCAAAATACGCCGAATTGGCAAGGCGCAGCACGTTGGAAGTCAGACCGGGATCATATTCGATGGCGTGAAGCAAGTCGTTGACCTCGACGTCGGGATCGCGAAGCAGCCCTATCACCCGGGTGGCGGCGGTTGGCAGGGATGGTATTGATCGTACTTGGGCCAAGATGGCGTCCCGCTGCAATTCGTTGTTCACGGAAATGCCCTTTCCTCGCTTCGCGATTTGACCTTTGTTTGATAAATCATTGGACGGGAACCATTCGCGCCGCGTTCCGCCCGTATATTTTCCGAAGCGTTTCGTTTGGCAACCCCAGTCCATCGAGAAATTCCCGGTGCGCGTTGTCGAAAAAATCACGTGCGTACAACAGACGATCCTGAAATTCGAGAATGAAATTCACGGCAAATTCAGGGTCGCGTTTGAGGGCATTTAGACCCGAACCCGCCGATAAATCCCCGTGGAGGTTGGGGCATTCCCGGAGCAATTCCGGCACCCGTCCGCCGGGAACGATCGGACCTTCGGGATAGGACTTTTTGGCATATTGATCGTCACGGGAAATATGGGCCCAAAATCCGGGGCCGTGACCCAGGAAAACGGTGTCCGGACATGCCCGAACCGCCCGCGCAAAAGGTTCGATGCCGCCTCCGTACCAGTAATTCGGACGCGGATAGGTCTGTCCGGTGTCGAATTCGTAGTCTATGTGCACGATGACGGGCAGTCCATGATCCCCACAGAAACGGTACATGCGGATGGCGTCGAGGTTGTCGTACATCATGCGCAGCTTGAGTTCGCCATAGACGCGCACGCCGTGGGTGTCTATGGCCGCTTGGAGCCGATCAATGGATTCGGGCCGACGCGGATCGGGCGCATAGCCGAGTATGAAACGGTCCGGCGCCTGTTGCACATAAGAAAGACAATGTTCGAAAGGGATTGGGCCGGACGCTCCGGGACGCGGAATCGCCCGGTTATAGTTCGGATCATACTCGTCGGCCGGCGCTTCCCAACTCAGGATCCATGTCTTGTCTATTCCGTACTGATCCATGTTTTCGATGAATCGCTTCAAATCGTGCTTGTGCCAATCGGGATGGTTGTGGGCATCAATGATCATCGTTGTCATTTCCCCTGCAATTTCACATGGAACCGGTTTTCGCCGGCTTGAAGTTCGTACCGGAGAAACAGCAACTCGCGCGGCAAAATCTTGCCCTCGACGAGACCCGGCGCTTCCGCAATCTGATAGAGCGAGTAATCCTTCCAGAGCGCCAGACCGTAAGGCATTGAACGGTTTGAGTTTACCAGAATTTCAATATCGCGATTCCAGCCGAAGCGGGTATCGTGGGCCAGCCGCGTTCGCGGAATGTCCGGTTCGGCGAAAAACTCGCCGTAGACGTAGGGCCGGGCATAGTTTCTGATACATACCGGCTCGACTTTCCCCTCGATGAACATCATTTGCGCGCCCCGGTCGTAGTAAAGGAACGTTTTGGGCCATGGTCCGACGGGCGTGCTCCATGCGTAATCCGGATTATACGGTTTGGTGGGCGTATCTTCCCACAGCATGTAGGATGAAGCGGTATGATTGTACCGTTCCCGATAAAGCGCGGCCGCTTCGGGCAGTGTCATCATCGAAGCGCGGCCCTTGAGATAGGCGGCGAACCGGTCGAGCATGACCGACGCCTCGCGGATATCCTCGTCGGTGTAGCATTGGCACAAGGTGCGTTCCATCTCGTGGGCTTCCTGATGCTGAAGCAGGAAAACGTGATCGTTGTAGCGGGTGTTGCGCGCATAATTCTCGGCCATGCGTTCCCAATAGGCAATATCTTCCCAAGAACAAAGTCCCCCACGCCCGACATCGTTTGGATCGGTTGAATATAGACACGGATTGCCCGAATGGAAACTCTTGAGCAGGTCGCGCGCGGTCCATTCCATGGCGATGACGCCTCGCCCCCGCGCCGGCCGCAGCCGTTGCGCCCGGTCCATGTAATAGAACCCCCACGGACATCCGCGATCCGTGATGGCATCCACGTCTATCTGTTCCCAGCAGAAACCCCAAAGCCCCTCAAAGCCAGCCTCTTCGAGAACGGCGGCAATTTCGGGATCCGTATGGCCGCCTGCGGCGATCGTACCGTTAGACCATGGAAGCGCCTGCAACACGGCTTTACGTTCAGCGGATACTTGGGCCTGTTTGTCCTTGAGCGTGCCCGAAAGCGGCGGCATGTGGACAGCGATGTCATCCCCTTGGTCCGCATGCCATCGCGCAAGGCAATCGGCGGCGATGCGGGCTGATTCCCGGCCGACAATCCAAGTGATCTTCACGCCGTGCGGATGCAACGTGTCGGCAAGAAGCCGCATACCGTCCAGACTCGTTGCGCCGTTTTCATGTCGGGCGGCGTAACTTGCAAACAGGTAAATCAACCGGCCCATGATCGCCTCGCTTTCCATGGGCGACTGTATCGCAACAGGCCAGGGATTCGCAAGACGACCGGGGCGTTGTCGAGGAAACCATTTCGGAGAAATTCCAGGCCGGATGCCTTGCGGGGTTTGGGTGGCGCAATCGTTTGCTTTATGCGCATAAAACGGCTATAGTGAATGTGACGGTTTATGATATCAAGCGATGGTTTTCCATAGAGGGCCATGGTGTTGGTTTTCATGGGTTGGATTCGTACGGGAAGTCGAAACGAGCAGGCGGAGCGCGCGTGATGACGCATAGGCGGTTCCTCCGTCGAAGGGTGTGGCGCAAGAATTTTTTTACGGCCCTCGCCGTGGTCTTGCCGGCCTGTCTCACGGCCTTTGCGGACGATGGTGTTCCCAAAGATGATGAAGCCCCGATGGTCGAGGATTTGAACTTCATTTCGGGCCTTCGGGGACCGGGGGGGATACTGGCCCCGTATTTTGCCCATAAAGATCTTGACGCGGACGGCATTCCGGACGTATTTGAGGCGGGTCTCTTGAATGCGTTGTTGGATGAACCGCTTCATCCATTGCGGTCCGCGGCCAAGCAGGGTTTCCAGGATTGCTGCGACAAACTCTGGAAGACCAACGAGGGGGCCGCCATGATTGAACTGTTCACCTTCTACATGGGAAACAGCGCGCAGGGCCGCGATTTCGCCGTCTGGGAAATGGCCGTGGATCAAAACGTCCCGGAAAATTTCAGGCGGCCCTACGCGCTCATTGAAGAATACAGCATTGCGGCCTATGGATTGATCACCGGATCGGACGATCTGGATTTGGACGGAAAGACGAACCGGCAGGAGTTTCTGGAGGCCTGCGCAAAGTTTGGGTTGGATGGTGCGAATTTCAGTACATGGACCACGGCCAACTGGGGCGTGGCTTATGTAAACAATCTAAACACGACCGGCAATGACGACGTCATGGCGTCGTTTATTGCCGGGACGATTACCCCTCCCTCGCTGCCGCGCACAATAACAGGCACGGTTACATGGAATGGGGCCGGTTTGGGCGGGGTGGTGATCAACGGCTTGCTGGGAAGCCCCGCAACGGATTCGATGGGATTTTACAGCGCCAATACGACCAATGGATGGTCCGGAACGGCAACGCCCTCAAAGCCGGGATTCACGTTCGATCCGCAAGCCCGGATCTACACTTCGATAGCCGTGGATTATTCCGCGCAGGATTTTGTCGCGCAACAGGTTACCTACGATGTAACGGGGCGTGTCACTTGGAATGGCAAGGGGCTGGAAAACGTGATTTTCACAGGGCCGTTGGGCGATGCGCTGTCCGCAAGCGATGGATCGTACACCGTGCCGGTGCCCTATGATTGGTCGGGCAACCTTTCGCCGATGAAGGACGGTTTCACCTTCTCGCCCGCAACGAAAACCTATACCAACGTGACCTCCGCCCAATCCGCGCAAAATTATACCGCCACGCAACTCACACGCACCATCAGCGGGCATGTCGAATATCTGGGCGCCCCCTTGGTGGATGTAACGCTTCAGGGTCTACCCGGCAATATAAAGACCGGATCGGACGGCATCTATATCGGCACGGTGCCCTACGGCTGGAGCGGAACCGTCGTGCCGGTGCTAACGGGATACGTGTTCGATCCCCCCTCCATTTCGTATGTTTCGGTCACGGATGCCCAGCGACAGCAAAACTATGTCGCGTCCCTCGCCCAATTCACGATATCCGGCATCATTTTGATGAATGGCATGCCGGTGTCCGGTGTGACCATGCAGGGCTTGCCGGGAAGCCCGGCCACCGGACCGGGTGGTTTTTATAACGCCTCCTTACCCTATCAATGGAGCGGAACAGTCACGCCGGTCAAGACGGGGGTGACGTTCGATCCGCCGTCGCGGACCTACTCGGGCTTGGCCGCCAGCCAAGCCAACCAGGATTTTACCGCCACGCAAATCATGCGAACGATTGGCGGAACGGTCAGGTCTAATGGAGTGGGCCTTCCCGGCGTGGCATTTGGAGGCGTTGCCGGCGCCGCTCCCAGCGATGCAAACGGCGTGTATGCCATCAGTGTCCCCTACGGATGGTCCGGAACAATTACGCCCATCAAGGAAGGTTACACCTTCAATCCCGATGCGCACAGTTATGTCAATTACATCGTTTCGGTGTCGGATGAAGATTATACGGCAACCTTGATCACGTTTACTGTAAGCGGGCGTATAACCGTGAACGGGACGGGGCTCGGCGGAGTCGTCTTGCAGGGCTTTCCCGAATCGACGACAACGGGTCCCGACGGCGCTTTTTCGACAACGGTGCCCTACGGGTGGAGCGGTGTCATAACGCCCGTTTTGGAGGGATATTTATTTACTCCCGCATCGAAAAGTTATTCTGTGGTCACAACCGCTCTTTCCTCGCAGAATTTCACGTCATCACTTTCAGCGTTTAGTATTTCCGGAAAGGCGACTTGGAATGGCGCGGGGTTGGAAGGCGTCACTTTGCAGGGGCTGCCCGGCAATCCGGCCACCCAAGGAGATGGAACCTATAATGTCAGCGTGGCGTTCGACTGGTCCGGCACGGTAACGCCCCGCAAGACGGGTTTCACCTTTGCGCCGACTTCGAGGGAATACAGCAAGGTCCAATCCGTGCGAACGGATCAGAATTACACGGCCACCCAAATCACGAATACCGTATCAGGCGAAGTGACTTGGGGAACACGCAAACTGGCGGGTGTGTCGTTGCAAGGCTTTCCATCGCCTGTAACGACCGACAACAACGGCGCGTACGCTGTGCAGGTTCCCTATGGATTCAGCGGAACCGTCACGCCCAATAAAACCGGATATGAATTCGATCCGCCCTCGCGGATATACGACACCGTGATCGCGCCCCAAACCGCCCAAAACTTCACCGCTTCACCCACGGTGGATCTTTTTATTGCCAGTCCCCGGGACGGTTCGACGTTGTATGTCGTTGCCGGTTTGGCCAAAGTACGGCTTCTTTTTGCGATGAATGCGCCTGCGGAGGTCTCACGTGTTGAATATTCCATTGACGGCAAATCGGTCGGCGACGCCACCACTCCGCCGTTTCTCGTCGAAACCGACTGGTCGCCCGTTTCCGCGGGCATCCATACCGTGGACGCATCCGTCACCTTGGCGCCCTACCCGGATCGCTTGGGTGCTCAAGCGCAATTCAACGTCGAGATCATCGCACCAGTCAAACAGGATTCCGACGGCAACGGATTGCCGGACGATCCCTTCGCGACCCTCGCAAACGACGGCGACCGGTGGCTGAATATCGTGGATGTTTCCGGCGCGCAGGGCAAACGGTACATCGAACTGGTGCGATTCAATTCCGATGATCCGATTGTGCCCGATACGCTTCCCCTGATCGTTTCCATTCTTCGACGGGATGCCATGTCCCGTTCCATTCGCGTGACCGCGTCGCGCAATGTGCTCTCCGGCGCCGAATCCGGCATTTTATTGCTGGAAAGCGCCGACAGTCTGGATGCCCTTTTGGGCGCGACACAGGCCGCCGCTATGCGCCCGGAACCCGAACGGCGCATCCTTGTGCCCGGCGGTCAATACGTGGAGGCCAGCGTCTTGGCAAGCGCCAACGGGGGCGCGTCCTTTGCCGAGATTCCCAACGCGCGGGTTTCGCTCAATCCGTTTCGCTTCGAGATGACCGGAATCGTGCCGGATCCGGCCATGAATCCGGCCCTGTACAGCCATGCCACCGACGTTCAAAAAACGCCGGAAGCCGGTCTTGCGATTCACGCGGGATCGGCGGGATGGTCTACCACGGCTATCGCGAATCCGGTTTTCACGACCAGCACGTTTCGTTTCGATGCCACGGCCTTGTCCACCTTTGCTCCCTATCAGGACTCAGGCGAGGGCGAAGGCGAGGGTGAAGGCGAGGGCGAAGGCGAAGGCGAAGGTGAAGGCGAAACGACAACGTGTATTGGCGGCCGTCTCGATTTATCCCCTCCCTCTCCCCCACGCCACGCTTGGGCCGATCTTGCCCTTCTCGCCGCCTCATCCATGCTAATGGTTGATATGGCGCGTAAGAAAAACACCGCGGGTAGAACAAAAACGATAGAATAAGGGCATGATTTGCCGAATCTGTCCTCTGTTCGCTTAGACAATATCGTTTCGAGTCCCGCTTCAAGTACGATGTCTAGTGTCCAATACGATCGGAAATGAATGGCGAATGCAACGACTGTTTTGTATTCTTGCAATAGCGATGGGGCCTTTGGCTTGGGCAAGCGACGTTTATTATCGCCCTGCCCCGTTGCCGCCGGTGGCATGGGGCGTTCCGCTGGTAGGCGGGCCGGTACGCGCGTTGTTCGTCGGCCCTCCGGACGGACTTCGGGATGCAGACGCCTTGGCCGCGCGCCTGTCCCTTCGATACGAAACCATTGCCGCCTTTGAACAGGGGATTGCCCCTTTGCGCGAGCGTCTCGGCGAAAAATTCGACGTGTTCGTGTTCGGGGGATTTGAATTTACGCAATTGCCCGACGACATTTGGGATGCGATGGCAAACCGGGTTGAGTCGGGAACCGGGCTGGTCCTGACCTATATGCCGTCATCGCTGCCTGAACCGTTGAAGGCGTTGCTTGACAGAGCCGAGGCCGCAACGGATGCGGAGAGCATTACGCGCGGCATAGGCGCCTCCATGACGCCGGAATGGCCCACAAACATGGATTTCGTGTCGGCATGGCATTGCGGCGCCGGCCGCATCGTCAAATTATCCTATCCAGGCGAACGCCCCTTCTATCACATGCTGGCCCCGCCGCTGACGGATCCCGGCCATGCCCGCGACGATTTTTTCGATGTCTATTTGTCCCTCGCCGCCAAGGCGCTTCGATGGGCTGCGGGGCGCATGCCCGCTGCATGGATCACGCAGGTTGAACGCGAGAATCCCTCCGGACCCTCGAACAATGAAATCCCGCCGGATTTGCCCCCTGAATATGTCGAGCAAATGCGGGCCGCCGCCATGACGCCGCTGTATCAAACGTACTTGATCCACTTCAATGCGCCGCTGAATAAACGCTATCGGGTCCAAGCGCAGGTTCGTGAACCGAACCGCCCTTTGCGACTGCTGTATCCCAAGTTGCCGCGCACGAAAAAAGGCCAGGACACGTGTCGTTTGGATCTGCCGCTGGGGCCGGGGCGTTATTTTCTCGATCTATGGATTATGGACAAAAAAAACGTTATCGAGTGGCATACCGAAGCCGTCGAATGGGCCGGCTGGCCGGTAATCTCGGATGTGGTGTATTCCAAGGGTCATCTAATGCCCAACGACGCGATGACGGTTGCCTTGAACGTCCAGCCGAAATTATCCGGAGGCGTCCCGTTGCGCCAACAGCAGCCTTGCTCCGTCTATGTGCGAGCGACTGATTCGCTGGGACGTCTCGTGGCCGAAGGCCGGAAGGAATTGGGCGTGGAGGCGGAACGGGTCGAAATACCGCTGGCCTTTGCGGATCTGATTGCCAACATGGTCAAGATCGAAGTGTTCGCGGCCGATGTGGCGGCGTCCCGGTTCACACGCTGGGATTTGAACCGCGCCACGTATACCTCCGTATATCTGCCCGTGCGGGCGCCGCGCACGGTATGCGGATTCAGCCTGGTGGCCGACATGCCGGGCGCATCGGATTATAACGCACGATCGCTGCTGCACGAACTTATTCCGCTTGGATTCGATTCGGTACATATTCCGGCAACAAATGAGGGCCGGTTTTATCTCGCGGCCTTGGGATTGAACCCCATTCCCGAAGTCGCCCGTTATGTCCCGGAATCCGTTGAAGCGCCCGGTATTCGCATCCCATGCCTGAGCGATCCGGTTTTTTGCGATGAGGATATCAAGCGCATCCGTGAACAGGCCATGCCGTTTTGGGCCGTCGGCAGCGACCTCTATGGACTTGGCCGGGGAAACCGGCTTGGACCGCTTGTGAAAAACACCATGAATCCGTCCGATGCCAAATCCGGTTTGGCGCCTTCACCCAGTGAAGAAGTATGCCTGTCGCCGGCCTGTCTTAATTCTTTTCAGACTTGGTTGCGTAACCGATATGGATCACTCGATGCACTGAATCGCGCATGGGGCGCCTATTTTTTACATTGGGAAGACGTGGCGCCGTCGGTGCGCAGTGCTTTGCATGGATCAGAACGTTATGGGGCATGGCTCGATTGGCGGCTGCACATGGATGCGATCCTGCTTGACACACATGAACGCGCTGAAACGGTCATCCGCAACATGGACGCGTCGGCGTGTGCCGTCCCGGTGTTGATGGACGCGTTCGGTCCCGAGGCGGGCGTTGATTGGTGGCGCATGGCCGGCGCTTTGGACGGATTGGTTATTCCGAACGATCCCATCGCCTTTGAAACGGCGCGAAGTGTAAAAGATTTAAATCCAAAACCATTGCCCTTTTATCGGGGACTGCATGTTTCCACAGTAAACAATGAAGCGGAGGCCCGCTGGCTGCCATGGCATGCCGCGTTGCATGGAATGAACGCCTTGTGGGTTGATACACGAGAAATCTCCGCCAATACCGGCAACCTTTCCGCGATGGCGAGCGCGGTTACCGATTTGAAGTACGGGCTGGGCGCCGTGCTGCGCGATGCCCGGCGTCCCCCGGCGCCTGTCGCGATCGTTTACAGCCAGGCAAGCCGCTACCTCTGCGCCGCCAATCCGGAATTGTCCGATACGGATGCCGCGATGCGGGATGTGATGTATGTGCTGGATCGGAGGGGATATGCCCACGACGTCGTTTCCTGCGAAGAACCGGCGCTCCCGGACTTGAAGCCCTACCGGATGCTGTTGCTGCCCGGTGTGCATGCGTTGTCCGACGTCGCTTGCAAGGCCATTCGCGAGTTTCAGGAGTCGGGCGGCCATGTTTGGGCGAATGTTGTCCCGGGGCGATACGACGATCGCGGCGCACGCCGTGGAAACCCGCTGGATTTCGTGCCATGTGCATCGGATCTTGAAACCTGTCTTTCGGAAGCGCCGGAAATGCCCCCAATCGCTTGTGTGTCGTGCGGCGGAACAAACCGAATGGATGGTGAGGCATATCGGTTTGACTATGGGTCTGCCACGATTCATGCGTTGCTTCGCGCGCCCGATGCGGCCAATCCGCCTTTGTCGAAATGGATCCTATCACTGGAAAAAGATGTGGTCGCCTACGATGCGGTGCGAGGACGCCGCCTCCCCCATTCCCGGAACATTGAAGTCAAACTGGCGCCGGGTGCCGTTTTCGTCGCAAGCGCGTTGCCGTATGTCGTAACGAACCTTCGCGTGAATACCTTGCGTTCCATCGAGAGCGGACGCCGGTTGCCTGTCGGCGTAACCGTTGAAACCGACGGTCTCCCCCCGGATCGGCACGTCGTTCATCTGAGCATCCTCAGAAACCAGACGCAACGGCTTGCCTATTACGATCGCGTCATTGAATGTCCAAAAGGTCAAGGATCGGCGTATGTGCCGCTTGCCCTCGACGAACAGGCCGGTTCGTACGCCCTGGAGGCGCGCGACGCGCTTACCGGCGTGTCGGCGCGGATCCTCTTTCAGGTTGAGCGCAGGCCGTCTATCGGGTAGCACATGGCCCAAGGCGTCCGATTTGTTCCCGATAAACCAAACCGTTTACACTTTTCCAACGCGAGTTATCCCGGAGCGGCGTGGCCGCGTTAGGAGAGTATCGGTGGGACATGAAGCACAATTCGAAACACGCAGGATACGCGAGGCATATCGAAATCCACACCCAAGACGACTCCGCCGAAATGCCTCAGTCAAAATGGTTGTGCATCACCTACAAAAGCTGTGGTCAAAGGGACCTATGCACCGGCTCGTCAATCCGGTGTTGGGACCGATTCTTCTCCTGTTGGCTACCGCAATGGTTTTCATGCCGGCGACGGCTTGGACGCAGGACGCCCTTGGCGCCGTGTTCAGTGGGAGCCTGGTCAATCCCAAGGTCGGCGCATGGGCATGGTACGATTTGACCGGCCGGGACGAACAGACCACTTTTCTCCTGCGGCTTGCCATTGTCGGCTCCGAAAAACTAAAAGAAAAAGAAGCCTACTGGCTCGAGGTCCAAGTTCTGCCAACCCTTGGCTATGAAACTGTCTATAAGCTTCTATTGACCGGTCCCGCAAAAGATCCGGCCAACATCCGGAAAATTTTTCTTCGGGATGGCGTCAATCCGGTCGAAGAAATTCCGGTTTCGAGTATCGTTTCCAAGGATGACGGAAAAGACAATCCGGCCTTGACGGACAATCAGGAAAAGAACCTCGTGGGCACGGAAGAAGTCAAGACGCATGGGGGAATGCTCGAGGCCCAACATTATGTAATGAAGATGGACGGCAAAATGGTGGACCTATGGCTGAACGACTCCATCGCTCCGATGGGCGTCGTGCAATTGAAGTCCGACCATGGCGTGCTCGTCCTGCACGACCACGGAGTCGGTGGACCCAATGCCGAAAGCGTTCTTGACAAACCCTCGATCCAGCGGGAAAATGCCGGCAGCGACATGAAAGTGGATATGCACGTCGAAAAAAACGACAGGCCCAAGAAGGAAAAGGTCCAAGCGAAGGAATCCAGGCCATGAAGAAAACAGACGGCTTCCGTTTTCACGGCATCTTCGCGCTGGCCGCCTGCATAGCCCTTCTCCTTTTGCTTTCCGGATGCCAGACTACTCGCCGTGACGGTAAAACGCCGGAAAAAACCGCGGTTCCCGTGGAGTTTCAGCCGGCCGCCTACATCGCGCCTGTCCAATTGGTCCATGGACGGTACACGGACATTTTTTCGCCGGATTCCTACGGGGTGTGGCTTGGTTCCGAAGTTACCGCGCAACGTGAGATTCAAGCCCGCGCGGAAGGCGATCCGCCCGACCCAAAATTAGCCATGGCGATCAACCGCCTGACGCGGAACTTTCTCGTGTTCGAGTGCCATTTGAGTTCAGCCTTTGCCGATATGAGCATTGCCTACGATGCGGTCGGATTGCGCAATATCGCCGTGTATCTCATGACCCCTGCCGGCGGCCGCTGCATGCCGTCGCAAATCGTTGTGGGGTCCCGTGCGCACGAGGAGCGGCAGCAGGCGCTGCGCAAGTACTCGCGCACCTGCCTGGTCCTCTTCGCCAAGCAAGACCTGTTTTCCGGCCTGCCCGCCGTAGCCCCGCAAACCACCTCCGTGCGGCTCGTATTGGAGGGGTTCGGATCGATGTTCGTGATGGAATGGCCGACTGCCTCGGAAGCGGTTCCCTTCGCGTCATCCGGACCGGACGCATCAAAAGCCTTGCGGACACGATTCAAGGAAATGGGCGATCTCGCCCTTCGGATCTCGCATATTTTCGACTGATCGGCTCAAACGGTTTTGCCGATCCGCGCATGGGAAGACTCAAACGTTTTCCCCCTGAAAAGGAAAAACATCCAAAACAAGGAGACCGGATGCGATTGTTGTTGGTAGGACCCGGCGCCATCGGTGCTTCCACCGGTGCGTGGATCGCCGCGCACTATCCCGACATCTGTTTTTTGGCGCGTGGCGTCCATTATGACGCCATCAGAAAAAACGGAATCGCGCTATACCAGGAAGGCGATTCCGAATGGCAACGCATGCCCGTTACCGTGTACGACCAACTCGAAAATGCTCCTGATGTGGATGTCGTGCTTGTTGCGGTGAAAAATTTCAATCTGGCGGCGGCGTGCGAACAGGTCCGCGCGCGGTATGGCGATAACCCCATCATCGTTGGACTCCAAAACGGCCTTGCCAATCAGTCCATCCTGCCCCGGTATTTCAGCAAGGTAATTTACGGCATCGCCGGTTACAACGCATGGATGGACGAACCGGGCGTCGTGGGTTATCAGAAAAAAGGCCCCATCGTCCTTGGCGTTCCCGGCCATGGACTTCCGGAAGGAATCGGGGAAGTCGCCCGCATCATGAACCTGGGCGTTCCGACGGTTGTGGCGGACCGTTTTCAGGATGCCGCCCACTGCAAGGCCGTCATCAATCTGGCCAACAGTCTTGTCGCATTGATCGGCTATGGATACCGACCGATCGATTCGTTTCCGCTTTTTCAGAAAATCCTCTCGAACATGTTGTACGAGGGCATTCAAATTATCCGCGCGGCGGGGTATCGCGAAAGCCGGATCGGCGGCATTCCCGGCTGGGCGCTCATTACGGCCGGCGCAATGCTGCCATCATGGCTCTCGCGTCCCCTGTTTCGACGTAATGTCCGAAAAATGGTGCGTAGCAGCATGTCACAGGACCTCATTCAATATCGCCGGGGCGATTCCGAAATAGACGACATCAATGGATATCTACTGGACCTTGCCGTCCGGCATAACGTGTCGGTCCCATACAATCGCGCCGTATATGCCCTTGCCAAGGAGGAATTCGCCAAGCCGGACTTCCAACCGATTCCCGTCGCCGCGGTTTGGAAACGAATTCAGGAAATGCGGTGAACCGGATAGTCCATGTTTCGATGGGCCGTATTTATTTGTCCCGGTTCAGCGGGAATTGGACAATCGCCGATTTTTCTAAGCGACTACAG